>JBPCSK010000319.1:0-3705 GCA_051007275.1 Gaiellales bacterium
AAGTGCCACTGATGCATGTTGGAGGACAGCAGGTTGGCGCCCCAGATCAGGATCAGCTTGCTGTGGATGAAATCCTCGGGGTCGAGGCCCACCGGGCGATGGATCGTGACCTTCATCGCGGCGGTGGCCGCGCCGGTGCAGATCGTGGTGCCGAGCCGCGTGGCGCCGAGGTGCTTGAACAGGCGCTGTCCGAGCGACCAGCCCTGCACGGCACCCAGGGTGCCGGCGTAGTAGTACGGGAGGATGGCCTCCGGTCCGTGCCGTTCGATCGTCACGCGGAGGGCGTCGGCCGTGAGGCCAATGGCCTCATCCCAGTCGATCTCCTGGAAGCGCCCCTCGCCCTTCTCGCCGACGCGGCGCATGGGCACGGTCAGCCGATCGGGTGCGTAGACGGCATCGAGGTAGCGATTGACCTTGCCGCAGAGCGAACCGCGCGTATACGGATGGTCCTTGCGACCGCGCATGCGCACGGCCCTGCCGTCCTCGACGTCGATCTGCCACGCGCAGGTGTCGGGGCAGTCGAGCGGGCAGGCACCATTCACCACACGCTTCATGCCGCGAGTGTACGGGACGCGGGCCGCCATGGACAGAACGTCAGCCGTCGCGTCGTCGACGTGCCGCGTCGACCACGAATCCGAACAGCGCCTGCTGCTCCGGCTCGTGCATCTTCTCGGGGTGCCACTGCACCCCGATCGCCTCCCATGCGCTGGCGCTCTCGAGCGCCTCGACCACCTGTCCGACACGGGCGGTGGCGATCAGGTCGCCGGGATCAACGACCGCCTGATGATGGATGGAGTTGACGACGAACGACCGCCGACCCATCACCGAGGCGATCTGCGAGCCCTCGGAGACCTCGACCTCGTGACGGGAGCCTATCAGCGCCTCGGGCGTGCTCTCGATCATCGGATGCCCGTGTTCGGGCCGCAGATCCTGGATCATCGTGCCGCCCGCCGCGACGGCAAGCGCCTGAATGCCGCGGCAGATTCCCAAGACGGGAAGGCCCCGTTCGCGCGCGCCGCGGGCGAGCGCGAGCTCCCACACGTCGGCTCCCGCGTTCGAGTCCTCCAGCTCGGTGGCGGTCTCAGCGCCGTAGTGCTCGGGGTGCAGATCGCCACCACCCGTCATGACGAGCCCGTCGAGCAGCTCGAGGACCGCCGCTGGATCCTCGTTATGCGGGATGATCAGCGGGAGGCCACCGGCCCGCGTGATGCCGTTGGTGTAGTTCGGATCGAGCGTGTAGAGATCCGTCTGCGCACCAAGATACGTCGGCAGGTCGCGGCGGAATGCCGTCAGGCCGATCACGGGCGGGCGCATGCGAAGAGCCTACCGGCTAGCCGAGCGGCCACGGCAGATCGGGCATGTGACGCGTCCACACGGACTCGAGCGAGCCGTCCTCGATGATCGTCGTGAGGGCTCCATCCAGCGCGGCGCGCAACGCGTTCTCGCCGTGACGCACCGCGATGCCCCACTGATTACGGGTCTCGATCGTGAAGGCAAGCCGCAGCTCGGGATCATCGTCGAGCGTCACCATGACGACGTCATCGTCGACGAAGCCATCGATCTCGCCGGAGCGGGTCGCGGCGATCATGTCGGCGTAGACGTCATCGGTGGCGCCGTCGAACGGCACGGGGATCACGCCGGGAAACGTCTCGGTCAGCGCCATGTTGGTACTGGCGGCGATCGCGCCGATGCGCTTGCCGGCGCACTCCAGGGGATTCGAGATGGTGCTCTCGATGCGGGTCACCAGCGACTCGTTGAAGACCGCGTACGGCCGCGTGAAGTCGGCCAGCGTTCGCCGGTGGTCCGTGATCCCCTGGCCGCACCAGATCCCGTCGACCCGATGATCGTGCAGGGCGGGGTAGAAGTCGCTCCAGGACAGCGGCATCCACACGAGCTGCAGTCCCAACTGGTCGGCCACCAGACGCGCGGCGTCTGGCTCGTAGCCGGGACGTGTCCCGTCGGGGAGCATCAGACCCATCAGCGGCATCGCGTCGAGATCACCGCACCCCAGGGTGAGAGTGCCGGGGGTGACGAGCGCGTAGTCGCTCATGGGATCCACTGCCTGTACATCATGTCCTCCCAGTCGGTGACGGCCCCGCAGAAGCGGGCCCACTCGTCGCGCTTGAACTCCGTGTAGAGATCGGTCAGATCGTCACCGAGCGCGCCGCGCACGAACGACGACGCGGCGAAGCGCTCGACGGCATCGCCCAACGTGAGCGGCAGCGAGTCGAACTTCTCCGGTCCGGTGACGCCCGGCTCGGGGGCAGGCCCCGGATCGATCGCGTTGGACAGCCCGTCCTCCATGGCTGCTGCGATCAGCGCGTGCGACAGGTATGGATTGACGATCGAGTCGGGCAGCTTCAGTTCGAGGCGTCCGCTGGCGCTGATCCGCACGCTGCGGCTGCGATCGTCGAGGCCCCAGTCGACGCGTGACGGTGCGAACTGGCCCGCATCCCAGTAGCGCTTGTAGGAGTTGACGGTGCTGCCGTAGACCGCCATCGATTCTGCAGCGTGGGCGAGCAGGCCGCCGAGCGCGTGCTTGGCGGTCTCGGTGATGTGCAGCTCGCGCCGAACCGGCTCGGCGAAGGCGTTCTGGTCGTCCTTCCAGAGCGAGAGGTTGTGGTGGCACCCGTTGCCCATGATTCCGATCTCGGGCTTCGGCATGAAGGTCACCTCGATGCCGAGCTCGCGCGCCACCTGCACGCAGATCTGGCGGTACGTGAGCAGGCGGTCGGCGGTGCGATCCGCACGGTCGTACATGAAGTTGAGCTCGATCTGCCCGGCGTCCTCGTAGTCGCCCTCGATCATGTCGATGCCCATCGCACGGGCGTAGCGGATGACGCGCTGGTAAATCTCGCGGGTCATCTCGAGCGTGCCGGCGTGGTAGGCCGTGCTCACCCCCGGACGGGAGACCGGGTCGTAGCCCGCGCCCTTCCACGTCACTTCGGGTTCGGTGCCGCTGCGCAGCTCGTATCCGGTGCGCTGCTCCAACCCGTCGATGGCGCGGCGCATGGCGCCGCGCACATCGGTGGAGAGGGGCGCGCCGGGATCACGATGGCTGTCGTCCCGCCGGTAGAGGCTGCAGAGGAAGCGTCCGACGCTTGGTTCCCACGGCAGTACCTGGAACGAGTCGGCGTCGGGCATGACGGCGAACTCCTCCGCTGCGATGCCACCGCCGAACAGCTCGCCATGGCGGTCGGACGCGACATCTGCGATCGCCGAGCCGTGGAACTGCACGCCCTTCTCGAGGCTGCGCCGCAGGTGCGCTGCTGGCACGACCTTCGCCAGCACGCGACCGTTGATCGAGACGAACTGGTAGTAGATGAACTCGACGTTCGCCTGCTTGATGCGCGCGGCGAGGTCGTCGGCAGCCTGTGCGTTGGCTGCGCGGTGGGTGGTCAATGCGTCGGTCATCGGGCCTCCTCGCGGTCCCACGTGATCACCTGGCGGACGGGGCCGGTGTTGCCCGAGTCGGGGAGCCACTCGGGCTCCTCCGCGTAACGGAGTCCTGGCAGGCGCTGGGCGAGCAGCGCGAGCGCCTCGGTCATGTCGCCGCGGGCGATGAAGTGCCCGAGGCAGTAGTGGCGCCCCCCGCCGAACCCGAAGTGCTTCGGGCGCGTGTCGTTGGTGATGTCGAAGTCAGGGCGGTCGACGGCACGCGGGTCGGTGCCGCTCGATTCCGTGAACAGGTGGATCGTCGTGCCC
>JBPCSK010000320.1:0-1112 GCA_051007275.1 Gaiellales bacterium
GTGCAGGATCGGGATCTGGTAGTCGTTGCCCGAGAAGGCTCCGGCCTTGCGCTGCCAGGCGTCGAGCGACAGGTGGCAGAGGGGGCACGGCGTGACGATCACGTCGGCACCGGCCTCGGTGGCCTGCTGCAGCGGCTGAACGAGCTCGCCGAGGGCGACATCCTCGCGGGCGAGGACGATCGGGAAGCCGCAGCA
Source organism: Gaiellales bacterium (assembly GCA_051007275.1). Classification (GTDB taxonomy): domain Bacteria; phylum Actinomycetota; class Thermoleophilia; order Gaiellales; family F1-60-MAGs149; genus F1-60-MAGs149. The sequence continues at coordinate 196 of JBPCSK010000320.1, forward strand.
CTTGACCTTGGCGGGATAGTCGATCGGCTCAGCGCCGCAGGCCGTGATCAGGCGCTCGAGCGACTCGGGACGATCCGAGTTCTCGAAGCCGAGGATCTTGGCGGGGCGCAGGATCTGACAGCCGTAGAACGGCGCGACCTTGAGGCCCTCGAGGCTCTTCACCGCGATGCTCTTGAAGCGGTCGTAGCCCTCACCGGCCGAGACCTCCCAGAGCAGGTGCCGGATGTCAACGCCACCCTGGTACGTGGCAGCGCCAACCTGCTTGAGGTTGTCGTTGACACGGTTGAGCAGGTTCTTGTCCTCCTGCAGGGCCTTGTTGGCCTGGCGCAGGTTGAGGGTGCAGACGTTGCAGATGGTGAGGATCGTCTCGCAGCCCATCTGCTCGGCCTGGCCGAGGATGCGCGCGGAGATGTGCAGGTAGTAGTCGGGCTTCGCCTCGTGGATATCACCCGCGCCGCAGCACGTGACGCTCGGCATCTCGACGAGCTCGATCTCGAGCTTCTTCGCGATGGCGCGCGTGGAGGAGTCGAGCTCCTTCTGGGAGAGGCTGGCGAGGCAACCGGGGTAGTAGGCGTAGCGATCCTGCATGGTCAGTCTCCCTGGACGGCGTCGGGGTGCTTGGCCGTGGCGCGCCGCGGCTGTCCCTTCGCCTCCTTCTCAAGCAGCTTCCAGAGCCGCTTGACCTCGTCGTTGTCCTTCGCCTTGTGCGGCGAGAGCGGATTCGGCACCTTGCCGGCACGCGCCAGCTGCAGCGCGAACGGCATGTCCTTGATGGCGTTGACCGGGCCGATGGTCTTCGGCACGAGCTCGGTCTCGCGCAGGTACCCGCCCTTGTACGTCGAGTCGACGAACACCTTCGCGTGGCGGGCGCCCTCATCGCGCGTGAAGCCCTCCTTGAAGGACTCGGCGCCGAGCTT
>JBPCSK010000321.1:0-9616 GCA_051007275.1 Gaiellales bacterium
GGCCACGCTCGACACCCACGAGCCGGCCGAGGCCCTGGTCGAGCGCTCCGACACGACCGCGATCTACGCCGCCGCCGTCGTGGCCGAGGCCGTGATTGCGTTCGAGCTGGCACGCGCCGCCAAGGAGAAGTTCGGCGGCGACGCCATCGGCGATTTCGTGGCCGCGCACGCGCACTACGTCAACCGGATCCCCTGGTCGCCCGCATGAGGCGCCCCGACGTCCTCGTCGGGTTCATGGGGGCCGGGAAGTCCACCGTCGGCGAGCTGCTGGCCGCCCTCAAGGGCACGACGTTTGTCGACGTCGACCGCGAGCTCGAGCGCCGCACGTCGCGCTCCATCCCCGATCTCTTCAGCGACGGGGAGGAGGCGTTCCGCGAGCTCGAGGAGCAGGTGATCGCCGAGCTGATCGAGGCCGGCGAGCACGGCGTGATCGCGCCGGGTGGCGGTGCGCTCTCGCGCCCGGGCACGCGCGCGCTCGTGCGTCAGCGGGCTCGCGTGCTGTTCCTCGATGCACCTGCCGAGGTGCTGTGGCAGCGTGTCGAGGCCGACGGCGGCGCCGGCACGCGCCCGCTGGCCGTCAACTTCCATCGCTTCGAGGATCTCCATAGCCAGCGGCAGACGCTCTATCTGACGGCCGCCGACGCCATCGTCGATGCCGCCGCTGACCCGGAGACCGTGGCGATCGCCTGCCGCGATGCCGGCGTCGTGCGCCCCGGTGCATTGGACCGCATCGCCGAGCTGGCCGCTGGCCGTCGTGCCTTCGTCGTCGTCGACCTGCCGGTCGCGGACCGCATCCCCGCGGGTCTCGAGGTCTACACCCTGCCTGGCGGCGAGCAGTGCAAGACGGTCTCACACGTCGAGGCGCTGTGGCGAGCATTCGCCGAGGCCGAGCTCGAGCGCCGCGATCTGGTCGTGGCGATCGGTGGAGGCGCAATCACCGACGACACGGGCTTCGCCGCCGCGACGTTCCGGCGCGGGCTCGATTGGGTCTCGTGTCCGACGACCCTCGTTGGTCAGGTCGACGCCGGCATCGGAGGCAAGACCGGCATCGATGTCGCGGCCAAGAACGACGTCGGCGCCTTCCACCCGCCGGTCGCGGTGCTCGCCGATCCGACGCTGCTGACCACGCTGATCGATCGCGAGTGGCGTGCGGGGTTCGCCGAGGCGCTCAAGACCGGGCTCCTGTCCGGCGGTGCGCTCTGGGAGCTCGTCCGCGGGTGGCCGACCACGCGCGGCTCGGACGACGAGCGCTGGACGCTGGTGCGTCGCTGCGCCGCGCTCAAGCACCGCGTCGTCGCGGCCGACCCGACGGAGCAGGGCGTCCGTGCGATCCTCAATCTCGGGCACACGATCGGCCACGGCGTCGAGCACGCCGCGGGTGGGCGCTACCTGCACGGCGAGGCGATTGCGATCGGCCTCGTGGCCGCGCTCCAGCTGTCCGTCGAGCACGCCGGCCTCGATGTCTCGATCGCCGACGAGGTGGTGGGGCTGCTGACGCGGCAGGGCCTGCCGACCGTCGCCGAGGACGTCGCGGCCGCGGCGGTGCTCGACGCGATGCGCTCCGACAAGAAGCGCGTCGCCGGTCGCACGCGCTTCGTGCTGCTCGAGGCGCCCGGCCGCCCGGTGTGGGGCGTCGAGCTCGACGACGATGTCGTCGCGGCCGCCGTCGACGCCGCCTGCCGCTGACCGAGCGTCAGTCGCCGCTCGACGCGATGCCGGTGACCACCCGCGGCGCGGGCGGTGCCGTCGCGACCTGGGCGGGCGTCTCGCCTCGGCGACGCGGGCGGCGAACCTTCATGTACTCGGCGGCGTAGTACGACCCGATCACGAAGGCGGCGGCGAGCGCCTGCGCGCCGAGCGTCTCGACGGTCGGGTAGACCTCGAACCAGCTGCCCATCCACGCCGGGATCACCTCGACGAGCACGGGGTGGACCGGCAGCCAGCCGAGCTCCTGGAACGTGGCCGCCGTGCCGCCGACCATCACCACGAGCACGAAGCCGAGCAGGATGCCCGTCAGGACGAGCATGCGCTTGTACGGCAGGCGGTGCTGGAAGACGAACAGGCACGCGCCGACGGCGAGCGTGAGCCCGAAGCCGATCGCAACGCCCTCGAGGACGATCGCCGGGCTGGTCACGAGGCGGAGGTTCTGCAGGAAGAGCACGGTCTCGAAGCCCTCGCGGAAGACGCTGGTGAACCCGAGCAGGACCATGCCGACGAGCACGCCGGACCCGGCGCCTGTCAGGAGCTCCTTCTTGCGCGCGTTCTGCTGGCTGATCCAGCCGGTCCAGTACACGTTGTGCATGAACCAGTTCATGACGACGAGGAGCACGGCGACGGCGATGAACCCGGTGATCGCCTCGAGGCGCATGCCGAGCCCCGCGAAGCGGTCCAGGACAGCGCCCATGGCGAACCACGTCAGCACCGTCGCACCGAGCGCGGCGAGCGAGCCGAGGAACACGGGGCGGCGCATGGCGGCATTCGCGCCGAGCATGCTCGCGGTGATGGCGGCGAGGATCAGGATCGCCTCGAGACCCTCGCGGAAGACGATCATCGACGAGTTGAAGAGCACGGTGCCCTCGCTCATCGTGCCGCGGGCTGCGACCGCGGGATCGACCGGGCCGGTCTCGGCGGTGGCCATCAGGTAGGCGATGGCGCTGAGCAGGGACAGGGCGCCGATCCACACCGCGGCCTTGCGGAGCCGGCTGCGACGCTGTTCCTGGATGGTGCGGGTGGTGGGGCAGGTCATGGCGGTGATCCGGTCCGGGATTCGTCGGTTGGTAGGGTGCCCTAACGGTAGAGCACGCGCATCTTAGGGATACCTAAGGACAGACGTCAAGTGCCTCGTTCCACGTCGCGTCCCGGCGCGCACCGTGGGCCGCTGTCCGCGAGCGCGTAGACTGACCGCATGATCGCGGTCTTCAACGGCGTCAACCTCAACATGCTCGGGCAGCGCGATCCCGCGCAGTACGGCACGCTCACGCTCAGCGAGCTCGAGAGCCAGGTGTACGCGTGGGCCGGTGAGCGCAGCATGACCGCGCGCTGCTTCCAGACGAACCACGAGGGCGTGCTGATCGACCACATCCACGAGTGCCGCGGCTGGGCCAACGGGCTGATCATCAACCCCGGTGCGTGGACCCACTACGCCTATGCGATCCGCGACGCGCTCGAGATCTTCACCGCACCGAAGGTCGAGGTGCATCTGTCCGACATCACGCAGCGCGAGGAGTGGCGGCGCCATTCCGTGATCAGCGACGTGGTGGATCACCGCATCAGCGGCCACGGGCCCGACGGGTACCGCGAGGCGCTGGACTGGCTCCAGGAGGCCATCACCCATGTCTGAGCAACGAGCCCGGATCGACCGCGCGATCGACGCCCTCGGCGCTGCCGGCGTCGACGCGCTGATGGTCACAAACCTCGTCAACGTGCGCTACCTGACCGGGTACACCGGGTCGAACGGCATCGTCGTCCTGTCGAAGGATCGCGCCGTGTTCATCACCGACTTCCGCTACGCCGACGGCGTTGAGCACCTGCGGGCCCTGCTCGACGTGGTGATCCTCGAGCGCGATATCGCGGGCATGACCGTCGAGGCGCTGCACGAGTATGCGCCCGGGTGCGTCAGCGTCGGCTTCGAGGGCGCGCTGCCGTTCGCGCTCGCGGATCGCCTGCGCGGCATGACGCCTCCCGACGTCGAGCTCGTGCTCGCCGACGGCGTGATCGAGGAGCTGCGCCTCGTCAAGAGCGACGCGGAGATCGCGGCCTCGCGTCACGCCGCGGACATCCTCGAGGTCGTCTACACCGAGATCGCCAATGGCGCGCTCGTCGGGCGCACGGAGGCCGACGTGGCCTGGCAGATCGAGCGCACCATCCGCGAGGCGGGCTTCCCGGCGCTGTCGTTCGAGTCGATCGTCGCGTCGGGCGCCAATGGCGCGCGGCCACACGCCGATCCCGGTCCCAAGGTGATCGAGCGCGGCGAGCTCGTCACCATCGACATCGGGGCGCGCGGCGAGAGCGGCTACTGCTCCGACTGCACCCGCACCTTCGCCGCCGGTGGCGCGCCGGCACCCGAGGCGGCCGCCGACTATCGCCTCGTGCTCGACGCCCAGCTCGCCGGCCTCGGCTCGGTCCGCCCCGGCGCGCTCGGCGGCGCCTGCGACGCGACGGCTCGCGAGGTGATCGCCGACGCCGGCTGCGGCGAGCTGTTCGGCCACGGCCTCGGCCACGGCACGGGCCTCGACATCCACGAGGCGCCCACGCTGCGCAAGGGCTCCGAGGACGTGCTCGCGCCGGGCATGATCGTCACCGTCGAGCCCGGCATCTACCGCCCGGGCCAGTGGGGCATCCGCATCGAGGATCAGGTCGTCGTGACCGACGCGGGGCACGAGATCCTGACGGGGTTCACCAAGGACCTCGTCGAGACCGCCGGGTAGCGCCCGGTCCTCCCGGTGTGCCCGCTCCTGCGCTGATTCCGCGGGACGGCGTGCTTCGTGCGACGATCGTCGATGACGTCTGCGCCAGCCGGTGTCTCGCCGAGGAGGATCGCCGCTCGTCCACGCCCGGCTCGCTACCCTGCGGGCATGGCGGAAATGGTCTCCACGAATCAGTTCAAGAACGGCATGCACATCGATGTCGACGGCACGACGTATCGCATCGTCGAGTTCCAGCACGTCAAGCCCGGCAAGGGCGGGGCGTTCGTGCGCACGAAGCTGAAGAACTTCGACAACGGGTCGGTCGTCGATCGCACGTTCCGCGCCGGCGAGAAGTTCCCGCGCATCCTCACGAGCGTCGCCGACATGCAGTTCCTCTACGACGACGGCACCGACGTCGTGATGATGAACACGGAGACCTACGAGCAGGTCGCGCTCAAGCGCTCGATGTGCGAGGAGGACCTCCGCTGGCTCAAGGAGGGCGACACCGTCCAGCTGCTCAGCGTCGACGACAACCCCGCCTCGCTGCAGCTGCCCGCATCCGTGGAGCTCGCGGTCACCGCGACCGAGCCCGGCGTGAAGGGCGACACCGTGTCGAACGTCATGAAGCCCGCCACCCTAGAGACCGGCGCGGTCGTGCAGGTTCCGCTCTTCGTCAACGAGGGCGATCGCATCCGCGTCGACACGCGCGAGGCCAAGTACATCTCGCGCGCCTAGCGCTCCGGGTTGTCCGGTCGCTAACCTCCTGACCTGATGGCTCGTCTCGTCGACACCACGCTGCGCATCCTCGCGCAGGAGCCGATTGCCGGTCGCGTGCCCGCGTCGCTCCAGTTCGAGGCGTGCGAGCTGCTCGACACCGCCGGCTTCCACGTGCTCGAGGTGACGGGCGGCGGCTGATTCCACAGCGCGGTGCAGCGCGGTATCGAGAGTCCCTGGGAGCGCATTCGCAACCTGCGGCGCCGCGCCACGCAGACGCCGCTCGGCATGGCGCTGCGCGGCCGCTTCCTCGTCGGCACGCAGCCCGTCGAGCAGGACCTGATCCGCCGCTTCGTCGACAGCGCCGCCGAGTCCGGCATCGCCGTCTTCCGCATGCACGACCCGATGAACGACCCCGAGGATCTCGCGGGTCCCGTCGAGGCCGTGCGCGAGACGGGCGCCCGCCTGCACCTCGGCCTCGTCTACGACGAGCACCCCGATGGCGAGGTGCGGATGCTGCAGCGCGCGCCCGAGCTGGCCGGCCTCGGTGCCGACCGCCTGCTCCTGCTCGATCCCGCCGGTGCGCTCGATCCCTCGAAGACCGGTGCGCTGATCACCAAGCTGCGCGACGCCGCGGGCATTCCCGTCGGGCTCTATCCGCAGGGGCCGGGCGGCACCTCGCTCGCCGTCGCCATCGAGGCCGCCCGCGCCGGCGCCGATCCGATCTCCGTCGCCACGTACCCGCTCGCCGTCTCCGGCCATCGCACCAGCTCCGAGCTCCTGTGCCAGTCCATCGACGGCCTCGGCCTCGAGTCCGGCATCGACCAGGGCGTGCTCTGGCAGGTCTCCGAGATGCTCGACCGAGCGCTGTTCGCCGACACCACGCTGCCGCCCCCGCTGTCCGCGCACGTCTCGCTGCAGGCCGCCCTCAAGGGCGTGCCCGCGGGGCTCGTCGCCGGCGTCGAGCGCCGCCTCGAGGCGATTGACGCAAGCGACCGACTGGCCGAGGTGCTCGACGAGGTCCAGCGCGTGCGCGAGGATCTCGGCACGCCGCCGGCCGCGTCGCCGCTCGGCGACGTGATCGCCCGGCAGGCGATCGACCACGTGCTCGAGGGGCGCCGCTGGCACGCCATCGACGGCGAGATGCGCGCGCTGATCCGCGGCGAGTGGGGGCGCCCGCCGGCCGCCATGAACCCGGAGGTCGTCGCGCTCGCCGAGACCGGCAACGGTGGCACGTCATCGATCCCCGTGCCCGCCGACATCGCGTCGGCCCGCGCCGAGGTCGGCGAGCTCGCCACCTCCGAGGAGGAGCTCTGCCTCGTCGCCCTGTTCGGTGACGACGCCGTGCCGCTGCTCGAGCGCCTGCGCGGCCGCCACCAGGCGATCGCCACCGGCGTCACCAACGAGGAGGAGGAGCGCATCCGCGGTCTCGTCAGTCTCCTCGAGGAGACCGGTCTGGGCGAGCTCGAGGTGGAGGAGGGCGGCATCCGCATCTCGCTCCGCCAGCAGACGCAGGTGCAGCAGGTCTTCGCCGCTGCTCCGGCTGCCGCAGCCGCGGCACCGGCCGACGCCGCACCCGCCGCACCGAGCGGCCAGCAGATCACGAGCCCGATGGTCGGCACGTTCTACCGGTCGCCCGGCCCCGGCGAGGCCGCCTTCATCGAGGAGGGCGCCAAGGTCGAGGTCGGCCAGGTGCTCTGCATCCTCGAGGCGATGAAGCTCTTCAACGAGTTCAAGGCCGAGACCGCCGGCACGATCAAGCGCATCCTCGTCGAGGACGCGACGGCCGTCGAGTTCGGCCAGCCGCTGTTCGAGATCGACCCCAGCGGGGCGTAATGCTGCGTCGCTGCCTCGTCGCGAACCGGGGCGAGATCGCCGTCCGGATCATCCGTGCCTGCCACGAGCTCGGCATCGAGGCCGTCGCCGTCCACTCGACCGCGGACAAGGACGCGATGCACGTGCGGATGGCGGACCACGCCGTGCAGATCGGTCCGCCGCAGGCCTCCGACTCGTACCTGCGCGTCGACCGCCTCGTCTCCGCCGCGCTGACCACCGGCTGCGACTCGATCCACCCCGGGTACGGCTTCCTCGCCGAGAGCACCGAGCTCGTGCGCGCCTGCGCCGAGCACGACCTCGTCTGGATCGGTCCGGCCGCCGAGGTGATCGAGACGATGGGCGATAAGGCCGTCGCGAAGGACACCATGCGCGCCGCGGGCCTGCCGCTCGTGCCCGGTTCCGGCGGCCGTCTGTCCGGACCGGACGAGGCCGCCGAGGTTGCGGCAGAGGCGGGCTACCCCGTGCTGCTGAAGGCCGCGGCCGGCGGTGGCGGCAAGGGCATGCGTCTCGTGCATGAGCCCGGCCAGGTGCGCGATCTCTTCCTCGCGGCCAGCGCCGAGGCCGACGCCGCATTCGGCGACGCGGGCATGTACCTCGAGAAGGCCGTCATCGACGCGCACCACATCGAGATCCAGGTGATGGGCGACGGGCGAGGCGGGGGCATCATCCTCGGCGAGCGCGAGTGCTCGATCCAGCGCCGCCACCAGAAGCTGATCGAGGAGTCGCCGTCGCCGTTCCTGTCGGCCGCCACGCGCGAGCAGATGATCACCGCGGCGCACGATGCCGTCGAGTCGCTGAAGTACGCCGGTGCCGGCACCATCGAGTTCCTGGTCGGCGACGACCAGTCGTTCTACTTCATGGAGATGAACACGCGCCTCCAGGTCGAGCACCCGGTCACGGAGGTCGTGGCGGGCTTCGATCTGGTGCAGGCACAGCTGCTCGTGGCGGGCGGCGAGGAGCTGCCGGCGTGGAGCGAGGCCGAGAATCGCGGGCACGCGATCGAGTTCCGCATCAACGCCGAGGATCCCATGCACGGCTTTCGCCCGGCACCGGGGCGCATCGAGCGCTTTCGCCCGGCGCTCGGACCCGGCATCCGCATCGACACCTTCATGGAGGACGGCGCATCCGTGCCGCCCTTCTACGACTCGATGATCGCCAAGCTGATCGTCTCGGGCCCCGACCGCGCGTCGGTGCTGGCCCGCTCGGCACGTGCGCTCGACGAGTTCGAGATCGTCGGCATCCCCACGACGATCCCGCTCCTGCGCGAGATCGTCGACGAGCCGAGCTTCCGCGCCGGCCGCTACACCACGACGTACATCGACGAGGTCGGCCACACGCTCTCCACGCTCGGGGAGGCATAGCCGTGGCGGCCGAGGCGGAGACCAAGGACGCCGACGCGTCGCGTCGGCAGTCCCGGCGCGCCGCGGTGATGCTGCTCTACCAGGAGGACATCACCGGGCACGCGATGAGCGAGATCATCGCGCAGCACGAGCGCGATGCGAATCGGCCGTTGCCGACCTACTCGCGCCAGCTGATCGACGGGGTGCATGAGCAGCAGTCGCGGCTCGACGGCGAGATCGACGAGCTGGCGGTGGGGTGGAGCATCGAGCGCATCGCGCCCGTCGAGCGCGCCGTGCTGCGCGTCGGCCTGCTCGAGCTGGACCAGGACGACCCGCCGGCTGCGGTCGCGATCGCCGAGGGCGTCGCGCTCGCGCGACGCTACGCCTCGCCGGAGGCCGCCGCCTTCGTCAACGGCATCCTCAGCGCCGCCGCCCGCACGCGCGGCAAGGGGCGGTAACCTCCGGCTATGTCTGACGTCGACCCCTTCGACGAGCTCGTCGCCCGTCTGGAGTCCGCACGCGTGCGGCTCGACAGCGTCGATTCGCCGGACGACGCCGTCTCCGCGCTCGAGGAGCTTCAGGAGACCGCCCGGGAGATCTCCGCCGAGATCGACCGTCGTCGTCGCGCACTCGCCGATGAGCGCGGTGATGGACAGCTCGACCTCCTCTGATCTCGATCGCCTGCGCCTCCTCGTCGAGGACGCGCTGCGCGGCCCCGTCGACGCGCTGCTCACGGAGCGCGGCGAGCTGCAGCGATTCGGCGAGGCGCTGCGCTACCCCGTCGGCGCGGGCGGCAAGCGCCTGCGGCCGGTGCTGCTGCTCGCCACCGTGGAGGCGCTCGACGGCAATCTCGCCGCCGGCCTGCCCGCCGCGTGCGCGCTCGAGCTCGTCCACACGTTCTCGCTGGTCCACGACGATCTGCCCGCACTCGACAACGACTCCCTCCGTCGTGGGATGCCCACGACGCATGTCGCCTTCGGTGAGGACGTCGCGATCCTCGTCGGCGACGGGCTGCTCGCGCTCGCCTTCCGCGTGATCGCTGAGGGTCGCATCGCCGATGCCGAGACGCGACTCAATCTCGTGCACGAGCTGTCGATCGCCACCGACGGGATGGTGCGCGGCCAGTACCTCGATCTGCATCCGATCGGCGCGCCGGATGAGGCCTGGGTGCGGCGCATGTGCTCGCTGAAGACCGGCTGCCTGCTCGAGGCCGCGATCGCGATGGGCCTCCACATCGCCGGGGCCGACGCTGCGACCGCCGCCGCCTACCGCGCGCTCGGCTTCGAGATCGGCGTCGCCTTCCAGATCGTCGACGACGTC
>JBPCSK010000322.1:0-6714 GCA_051007275.1 Gaiellales bacterium
GTCCCAAAGGGGTCAGACCCTTCCGGGACATACGCGTCGATGCCGGTTTGTCGAGATCCGCGGTGATGTCCCAGAAGGGTCTGACCCCTTTGGGACATCTGCGCGTGATCGCGGCTACTCGGAGCCGAGGCGCGCGAGCAGCGCCTCGGCTTCCGGGCTGCCCGCGGCCACGGCGAGGTTCCACCAGACGAGCGCCGTGGACTCGCGGCCCGTGCCGAAGCAGAGCTCGCCGAGGCGGAAGGCGAGCGGTCCGTCGCCGAGCTCACGCAGCGTCGTCGCCGCTGCGGCAGGCTCGCAGTCGAGCAGCCCGGCGAGCTCGCCCGCCAGCGCCTCATCGAGGTCGGCGGCCTGGCTCCAGCTGTCGCGGACGCCCGGCAGATCGGCCCGCTCGACGGCAGCGACCCCGAGGCTCCACAGCGCGTTGGCGTTGTCACGCTCCGCCATCCGACCCCACAGGACCTGGCGGCGCGTGTCGCCGTGCGCCAGCAGGCGCAGGGCGTCGTGCGCCCCGTCGTGACCGGCGTCTGCCGCGGCCTGCCAGGCCTCCTGTGCTGCGTTGAAGTCGCCGGCCGCATAGGCGTCGGCGCCACGCTGCATCAGCTCATCGACGTCGCTCACGCACGCAGGCTAGCCGGTGCCGACAGGTGCCGACGCGTCCCGTCTGTGCCACGCTTTGCCCATGACGCTCCACCCGCTGCACCCCCTGACACCGGACGAGCTCCGTCGCACCGCGGAGATAGCCCGTACGGCCGACGGCGCCGCCAATGCGGTCTTCATCTCGATCGGCATCCGCGAGCCCGCCAAGGACGCGTACCTCGCGTGGACCGACGGCACCGGACCGCTGCCGAATCGTCGTGGCCGCGCTGCGATCTACGACGCGCAGCGGCAGGTACGCGAGGTCACGGTCGACCTCGACGCGGGGTCGATCACGGAGGATCGCCACTTTCCCGACGCGCAGCCGCCGATCACACCCGACGAGTACGTCGCCGCCGAGCACGCCGTCAAGCAGGACCCGCTGATGCTCGAGGCGCTCGCCAAGCGGGGCATCACGAACATGGACGAGGTGCAGGTCGACGTCCTCGCCGCGGCCAAGATGGGGCACGAGCTCGAGGAGCACCATCGCATCGCGCGTTGCGTGCCGTACCTGCGGGGCCCGCTTGGCCAGAACGGCTACGCCCGTCCGATCGAGAGCCTCCTCGCGATCTTCGATCTCGACGAGCAGCGCGTGCTCGCGATCGAGGAGTACGACGTCAAGCCGCTGCCCGAGGCCGACGGCGAGTACGCGCTCGGCACGATGCCGCTGCGCGAGGGCTTCAAGGCCATCGACATCGTGCAGCCCGACGGCGTGTCGTTCACGCTCGACGGCAACCGCATCTCCTGGCTCGACTGGGAGCTCTCCGCCTCGCTCGACGCGCAGGAGGGCCTCGTCATCCACGACGTGCGCTTCAAGGGGCGGCGAATCCTGCACCGCGCCTCGTGCGCCGAGATGATCGTCCCGTACGGCGACCCGCACCCGATGCACAACTGGCGCACGTACTTCGACGCCGGCGAGTACGGCCTCGGCGCGTGCACCAACTCGCTCGTGCTCGGCTGCGATTGCGTCGGCGACATCACCTACCTCGACGCCCATCTGGCCGACGGCAAGGGAGCGGTCGTCGAGATCGCCAACGCGATCTGCCTGCACGAGGAGGACCACAGCCTGCTGTGGAAGCACACCGACCACGGCAGCGGCCTCGTCGAGAACCGCCGCGCGCGCCGCTTCGTCGTCAACTCGATGGCCACCGTCGGCAACTACGACTACGCGTTCCGCTGGAACTTCGGCCTCGACGGCCACATCGAGCTCGAGGTGCAGCTCCACGGCATCATCTCGACGATGGTGCACGCGCCGGGAGAGGAGCTGAAGGGCACCAACCTCGTCGATCGCGGCCTCTCCGGCCCGCACCATCAGCACCTGTTCTGCTTTCGCCTCGACCTCGACGTCGACGGCACGGACAACTCGGTGCGCGAGATCGAGGCCGAGGCCATCCCCGTCGGTCCCGACAATCCGATCGGCAATGCATTCCGCTCCAAGACCACCGTCTTCAAGACCGAGAAGGACGGCATGCGCAACGCCAACGACACGCTCGCGCGCGCCTGGTACGTCGGCAACCCCAACAAGGAGAACGCGATCGGCGGGTCGCCGAGCTACCGCATCGTGCCGATGCACGGCGTCACGCCGCTCCTTGCCCAGCCCGAGTCGAGCGTGTATCAGCGCGCCGGCTACGGGCGCCACATTCTCTGGGTCACGCCGTACCGCGAGGACGAGCGGCACGCCGCCGGGACCTTCCCATACGGCACGATCGGCCAGCCCGGACTGCCGCAGTGGACCGAGGCCGATCGCCCGATCGAGAACACCGACGTCGTCTGCTGGTACACGGTCGGCGTCACGCACTTCATCCGAACCGAGGACTGGCCGATCATGCCCGTCGCGCGCGCCGGGTTCCGGCTCGAGCCTGCCGGGTTCTTCGATCGCAACCCGGCGCTCGACGTGCCGCCGTCGGACCCCACCTGCTGCTCGTCGAAGGGGCACAAAGGCGACGGCGGTGGGTCCGGTTGTGGCTGCGCCGACTGAGGCGACCCCGTGTCGTACGCTCACCAACCGAGCAACGATGGCACCCGTCGCGGTGCGAAGGTGACAGGCAACTGATGGCAACGCACAAGCGCATCCGGCCCTTCAACACGAAGGACACGTACCCGGAGCAGAACCTCTCGAACGACCTCTGCCAGGCCGTCGTCGCCAACGGCGTCGTGTACCTGCGCGGCCAGGTCGCGCAGGATCTCGAGACGCGCGAGGATGTCGGCATCGGCGATCCCGCTGCGCAGGCGCACAAGGTGATGGACAACATCGAGCTGCTGCTCGCCGAGTCCGGCTCCGAGCTGTCGCACATCGTGAAGTGCGTGATCTACCTCACGGACATCCGCCATCGCGAGCCCGTCTACCGCGTGCTCGGCGAGCGCATGCCCGGCGTATTTCCGGTCTTCACCGGCCTCGTCGTCGTCGCGCTAGCGCGCCCGACGTGGCTCGTCGAGGTCGACATCACGGCCGTCATCCCCGACGGGAGCGCCGCGTGACGCTGTCGCTCGTCGCGGCAGATCCTGCGACGGGAGAAGTCGGGGTTGCGATCACGTCGTCGAGCCCGGCCGTCGCCGCCCGCTGCGCCCACGTGCGCGCCGGGGTCGGTGCCGTCGCGACGCAGAACGTCACCGATCCCCGCCTCGGTCCGGCGCTGCTCGACCGCCTTGCTGCCGGCGCCGCGCCCGAGGACGCGCTGCGCACGCTCGTGGCGGATCAGCCGTCGGAGCTGATCGCCTTTCGGCAGCTGATGGCGGTCACGCCCGATGGGCGCACCGCCATCTTCTCCGGCGACCACGCGCTCGGCGTGGTGGGGGAGCACCAGGGTGGAGCTGTCGTCTCCGCCGGCAATCTGCTGGCCGCGCCCGACGTGCCGATGATCGCCGCTGCGGCGTTCGAGTCCGCCCGCGGGCCGCTCGCTGCGCGGCTGCTGGCCGGGCTCAACGCTGGTATCGCGGCCGGTGGTGAGGCTGGACCCGTGCACTCCGCTGGGCTGCTCGTCGCGCGCGACGTGGCGTGGGCCGTCACCGATCTGCGGGTCGACTGGGCCGACGAGGATCCGGTCGGCGCGCTGAATGCCCTGTGGGAGCGGTGGGAGCCGGAGCTCGACGGGTATGTGACGCGCGCGCTTCAGCCCGGTGCCGCCCCGTCGTTCGGCGTGCCGGGCGACGAGTAGCAGCCACCCGTGCGGGCGTGTTCGGCATCACAGCGAACGCTATGGTGAGAGCCAGAACTTCACCGTAGGAGGTAGTCCACCTATGAGCAGACGTCTGCTCCTTCTCATCGCGGCGCTCGGCGCGCTGCTCGCCCTGCCGGCGCTCGCCGGCGCATCGATCGTCTACCAGACGTCCGCCGGATCCGGTGCGAACCGCGCGATCTTCATGGCCGACGACGATGGCGCCAACGCCACCAAGCTGCCCGTGACCGGTCAGTTCGCCGTCATCTCGCCCAACGGCGCGACCGTCGCGTACACGAAGGTTGTCAACAACAGCACGGGCGCATCCCAGCTGCACTTCCTGACGGTCGCCAGCGGTGCCGACCTCAACACGGGCATCTCGTGCGGCGGCGCCGTGTGGGCGCCGAACTCCTCCATGGTCGCGTGCACCACGTCGCAGACGACGGGCACGATCAAGGGTCTCGGGCTCAGCACGGTCACGACCACCGGCACCGCGTCGGTGATCGTGCCGTCGGTCGGCACGCAGGTCAATGGCTACAGCTTCTCGCCGGACAGCTCGATGATCGTGTGGGGGCAGACGCCCTTCGGCGCGTATGACGTCAGCTCGTCGCTGCGCACGCTGCCGGTCAATGGCGGCGGAGCGGTCACGAAGCTCGGCAAGGGCGCACAGCCCATCTGGGGGCCGAGCAAGATCGCCTTCACCCGCGCGACGCACACCATCGTCGGCGGCACGGCGTTCCTGCGCCGGCAGATCTGGACGCTCGATCCGGCGGTCGGCGCCTCGTCCGCCAAGGTGCTGACGGCCTATCAGGCCAAGGGCTTCGTCGAGGGGCCGACGCCGCTGCGCTGGACGTCGGACGGTACGAAGATCGTCGGACAGCTGATCGGTCAGGACTACGAGCAGCCGATCTACGTCACGACCAACGGCAAGATCCACATGTTCGGCCCCAGCAACGCCGGCGTGTACGGCGTCTCGGCCGACGGCACGCAGGCGCTGGTCTCCGGCAACCTGCTCGGCGGCGGCAAGCAGCCGCTGTACGCCTCTCCGCTCGCCAAGATGGCGAGCTCGCTGCTCCTGAAGGACGCAGAGGAGCCTTCGGCCACCGCCAACTGGCAGCCGTAGTCGTCTCGTGCGGGGAGCCGGCCAGCGGTCGGCTCCCCGCTGCGGGAAATCCCGTGTGCGCGCCAGCGGCACGTGACGTACGCTGATGCTCCCCGCCTGAGGAGCCGTCGTGCAGCGTCGCCGTATCGCCATTCTCGTCTCCGTCGTCACCGCGTTGCTAGCGCTGGCCTCGACCGCCGGTGCCACCATCGCGTACCAGGCCTCGAGCGGCTCGCGCCTGATGATCGCCAGCGACCAGGCCGGGCGCCCCACGCGTCTCGGCGCGACGGGTACGGCCCCGCTGATCTCGCCGGATGGCACGCGCGTCGCCTACCTCGGCGGCACCACCGCGCGCCCGCAGCTGCGGATTCGGACCATCGCCACCGGAGTTGACGTGGTGGCTGCGGCAACGCCGGGCACGTCCATCGGCCAGGGCATCGAGTGGGCGCCGGACTCCTCGCACCTCTTGATGCCGACGGAGTCGGCGACTGCGAAGGGCTACATCACCGGCGCCGGTCTCGACATCGTCGACGCCGCAACGGGGGCCGTGACGGTGGTGCTCGCGCCCAAGGGACACGACCTCGGCGGCTTCTCGTGGGCACCAACGGCCGACCGCCTCGTCGTTGCCAGCCAGCGCTACGGCGGCGCCTACGGTGACTGCACGATGAGGATCATCGGCCTCGACGGGGGCACGATCACATCGCTCGGCACGGGCGCGAATCCACTCTGGGGGCCGCAGAAGATCGCCTTCCAACGGTATGCGAATGTGCGCTGGCACGGCATGACGGTGCAGCACGCCCAGCTGTGGACGATCGATGCGAATGGTCCGGGCGTGCCGCGGCAGCTGACGCACTACGGGAGCGTCGGGCTGATCTACGGGCCATTCGCCACGCTCTGGTCGCCCGACGGCGGGACCCTCTACGGTGGCATCGGCGGCGAGGACGTCTCCATGCCCGGGCGCTTCAGCGCGACCACCGGCCGCTACACGCGACTGCGCGATGGCAGCGGCACGGCGCTCGACGACGCCGCTCCGATCGCGGTCTCGGACGATGGCAGGACGCTGCTGCTCGACGTCGGCGAGATGAGCGGCGCGCCCGTGTACAAGACGATGCCGGCCGGTGATGGTGTGCTCCGCGTCTTCCTGAAGCACGCCTACAACCTGACGGTGCAGCCGTCGTGGCAGCCGTGATTCGCTAGAGGAGGAAGTAGCCGACGCCGCGCTGAATCGGCCACTCCATGCCGGCCTCGCGCTCGACCGCCGCGGCGTACCAGCGGCGCGACAGCTCGTCGTCGCCGGCATCGGTCGCCTCGTGCGCCACGTCGTACATCGCGTCGGCATCGCCGAGCTGCGCCGCACGGAGCATCAGGTCGCTGGCGAACGCATGCGCATGGCGCAGGCGCGCGATGCGGGCAAGGCGCGTGAGGGCGGGGATCGCTCCCTGTGCCAGCGCCTCCTCCATCAGCACCCAGCTCTGGTCGGGGTCGTGCGCCTCGAGCAGCGCCGCGAAGCCGTGCAGACCCGTCGGATGGGGGATCGTGGTGCACGCCTCGAAGCGCTCGTGCGCGGTCGTCTGGTCGCCGAGCTGCAGCGAGGCGATGCCCAGCAGCGCGAGCGCATCGCCGTCGCCTTGAGCGGCGCTCGCGAGCAGCTGGGGGTCGTTGACGATCTCGAGTGGGGTGGTCAGCGGAGCGCTCCTTGACGTCGCGATGGGCACGAGCGAGTCGTCGACCACGTCAACTTGCTTACGCGTTTAGCGTAACGGATATGACACCTGTCGGGCGTGCACACCTCCCGACTACGATGGCGAGCGAGAAGAGGAGGCG
>JBPCSK010000323.1:0-2521 GCA_051007275.1 Gaiellales bacterium
CCTCTGGATGATGGGCGTCATCTCGCTCGCGCTCGCGATCTTCAACCTGCTGCCATTCCTGCCGCTTGACGGCGGGCACATCGTCGTCGCGCTCGCGGAGAAGCTTCGCCACGGCCGGCCGCTCTCGCGTGTCCTGATCGAGCGCATCAGCATCGTCGGCATCGCGCTCGTGATGGTGCTGTTCGTGATCGGTCTCAACAACGACATCAGCCGGTTCACCGGACCGTAGGCAGATAGGATTCACGCGATGGCCAGCGAGAAGCAGATCAATGTCGGCGGCGTCCTGATCGGCGGCGGCGCGCCCGTTGCCGTCCAGTCGATGACGACGACGAAGACGTTCGACGCTGACGCCACGCTCGCGCAGGTCGCGCGCCTGCACGAAGCAGGCGTCGACATCGTGCGCGTCGCGGTGCCGGGTCTGCCCGACGCCGACGCGCTGCCCCGCATCGTCGCGGAGAGCCCGGTGCCGATCATCGCCGACATCCACTTCAACGCCTCGCTCGCCGTGCGCGCCATGGACGCCGGCGTCGCCGCCGTGCGCATCAATCCCGGCAACATCGGTGGGGAGGACAAGGTGCGCGAGGTGGTGGCCAAGGCGCAGGAGACGAGCACCCCGCTGCGCATCGGCGCGAACTCCGGCTCGCTGCCCGAGCACCTCAAGTGGACCGCCACCAGCGATCCGATCGGGGCGCTCGTGAAGGCCGCGATGGAGGAGGTCGAGCTGCTCGAGCAGCTCGGGTTCCACGACTTCAAGATCTCCGTCAAGTCCACGTCGGTGCCGGTCATGATCGGCGCCTACCGCACGCTGTCGGGCCTCGTCCCGTACCCCCTGCACCTCGGCGTGACGGAGGACGGCACGCTCGTGACGGGCGCCGTCAAGAGCTCGATCGGCATCGGCACGCTGCTCGAGGAGGGCATCGGCGACACGATCCGCGTCTCCCTCTCCGTCGATCCGGTCGAGGAGGTGCGGGTGGCGTACGACATCCTGCGCGCCCTCGGCCTGCGTCACATGGGGCCGGAGATGATCTCCTGCCCGTCGTGCGGCCGCACCAACGTCGAGGTGCACGTCCTCGCCGAGACCGTCGAGACGCGCCTGCGGGGGTACAAGGAGCACTTCGAGGTCGCGGTCATGGGCTGCGCCGTCAACGGCCCGGGCGAGGCCGGCGACGCCGACTTCGGCATTGCCGGCGGTCGCGATGCGGGCCATATCTACGCCCACGGCGAGGTGCTCAAGCGCGTGCCGCAGGATCAGCTCGTCGACGAGCTGTTCGCGGTCGTGGACCAGTGGATCGCCGATGGCATGCCCCGCCCGGAGCGCGGCCGTCGCAAGCTCTCGCTCCCCGTCGTCGGAGGACCGTCCTGATGCCCGAGATCGATCAGAAGACCGCGCTCATGGTCGGCGTCGCCGCCGGCGCCACCGCGCTGCTGGCGGCCTCGAAGACCGCTCGCGTCCTCGCGCTGGCCGGTGCTGCCGGCTATGGCGTATGGAAGCTGCGCAATTCGAAGCACAACCCGTGGCAGGACGTCGAGCCGCCGCGGGCGCGCTGACCGCGGTGACGACGCTGCCGGAGGCGGAGGCACGCCTCGCCCTGCTCGAGACCACGGCGAATCTCGCCTGGTGGGACATGTCGTGCGACGCGACGGATGAGGCATCGGCGGCCGCGGAGGCAGCCAGTGCCGCGTACGAGCACGCGCTCGCCGAGCCGGCGATCGCGGCCGCCGCGGTCGCGGTTGATGGCTCGCCGGTCGAGCAGCGCCGCGCCGAGGTGCTGCGGC
The DNA here is from genome assembly GCA_051007275.1 of Gaiellales bacterium. Classification (GTDB taxonomy): domain Bacteria; phylum Actinomycetota; class Thermoleophilia; order Gaiellales; family F1-60-MAGs149; genus F1-60-MAGs149. The sequence continues at coordinate 1,777 of JBPCSK010000323.1, forward strand.
TGATGACCGCCGGGCGGCAGCGTCCGGCCGAGCTGATCGACCGCATTGTGGGCCTCGAGACCGAGCTGATGGCAGCGCACTCGCGCTATCGCGCGGCGGTCGACGACCGTGAGCTTGATGCGGCCGCCGTCGATCGCATTCTCAACGACAGCAGCGATCTTGCCGAGCGCCAGGCCGTGTGGACCAGTGCACGGCTGGTCGGTGGCGAGGTGGCGGACGGATTGCGGGAGCTGGCGCGCCTGCGCAACGAGGCGGCCCGCGCCGCCGGCTACCGCGATCACTACGCGATGGCCCTCGCCCTCGACGAGCTCGACGAGACGCGCCTCTACGCCATGTTCGACGCGCTGCACGAGGCGCTCGCACCGGCCTGGAACGCAGAGCGTGGCGCGATCGAGGCGCAGCGACGCGCCGCTCTCGGGCTGGGTGCCGACGCGCCGTTCCAGCCGTGGCACATGATCGACGTGTTCGGGCAGGACGCGCCGAGCGTCGGGCCCGATCCGCTCGAGCCGGTGATTGGCGGCGTCGATGCGCTGGGTGCCAGCAGCCGCTACTTCGCCGACCTCGGCCACGACGTCGAGGGCGTGCTCGCGCACTCCGACGTGCTGCCGCGGCCGGGCAAGGACCAGCACGCCTTCATGATGCACGTCGATCGCCAGGGCGATATCCGCGTGCTGATGAACCTGGTGCCGACGGTGCGGTGGCTCGAGACCACGCTGCACGAGCTCGGGCACGCGATCTACGAGCT
>JBPCSK010000324.1:0-4152 GCA_051007275.1 Gaiellales bacterium
AGCCGGTCGCCTCTGCCGCACCGACGGCAAGAGTCGTGGCTCGATCCGCGCCCACGTGGGTCGCGGGTGGCGCATTCAGCGACTCACGCACGCTGTGGTACGAAGTCGACGCACGGCAGTCGACGGATCCGGCAGGCAGCGCGCTCTCGTACTCGTGGGATCTCGACGGTGACGGCGCCTACGGCGACGTCTCCGCGATGCCGGATCCGCCGGGCGCGGCCCTCCCGAGTGGTGTTGCGATCGTCCCCGTAGCCACGCTCGACGCAGCCGCGGTCGGCGGCAGGGACATCACCGTCGGCGTGAAGGTGACGAACGCAGCCGGGCAGGTCAGCACTGCAGCGACGACGACCGTGCATCCGCTGCCGAACCAGAGCTACGCCGACAACTACCGCAGCGACTTCACTCTCGACACGGCGACGCCGACGGTCGGCGGCACGATCACGCTGACACTGGAGACGCCGATGAACACCGGCGGGTACGGCTGCGTCGACGCCGATGGTGTCGGCGTCTTCGAGACGACTGTCACGCTGCCGTACCGTTCGGGGGCACCGCTCTCGACGGCCACGACCACGACGACCGCGCTGGCGGCGGGACCGCACCTCGTGACGGTCGTGTTCATCCAGCGCTACGGCGGCGCAACCTGCGCGAACCCGACGGCCGATAGTCAGGCGCTGACGTTCCGTCAGGTCTACACGTCCGGTACGACTCGCAGTGGCGGCGTCCACGGCTCGACGCGCGCGACCGGGTACTCTGCGGCCACGAACATCCGCCTGTCGAAGGGCAAGACGCTGCGCGCCTCAAGCAAGAGCCCGCAGACGATGCGGCTCGACGGCTCGGTGTTCGGCGGGCGCTACCAGTGGTCGATCCCGCAGCGTGGCAACGGCACGGCGCGCCCGGGCGCGCTCGGCGCCTTCGCGAGCGGGGCGTACGTCGCCCGTGCGGGACAGATGACGGTCGTCGGCGGGGCCGCGAGCGAGGTCGGTATGGGCACGGGCACGATCCTCTTGCGCGGGGCGGGCTCCGCGGATCTCCTATGCGTCACCGCGGCGTCGCCGGGTCCCGTGCAGAAGACAGTGATCGTCGGAGGTACGGGTGCCGGGGCGCGGCTGCAGGGGACGCTCACGGGCAGCGGCTTCATGATGCCGTACGACGCGATCGGCCTGATCGGCGTCACCGGGACGGGCAAGCGCCTGCAGCCCGAGTTCGGGCAGGTCAAGCCGTTCTCGAACTCGGCGACGCTGACGGTATCGAGCGGGGCGGCGAGGAAGCTGCCGACGGCGTGCCGCGCTCTCGTGGAGTACCTGCCGGGAGAGAACGGCGGCGGTGGCTCGGCCACCCCGTCCGTCGTGACCGGCTAGCTCGGCTGCGCGACGACCACGAGGTCGCCGGCGCCGTCGCCGCGCACCTTCTCGCCGTCGAAGCCGCCCCAGGTGGTGATCACCTCGAAGCCGGCCTCCTCGACGAGCTCGAGCCAGCGCTTCGCGGGGAGCGGATGAAGGACGAGCGTCGTTGTGCGACCCCGCATCTCGACCTCGACGTGCGTGGTGCCGTCGGCGCGGTTCCAGTCGGCGCGCTCCCTGGCGCCCGAGTCGCGGTGGAACCAGATGCCCTGCGTCGCCTGGATGTCGGCGGGCGTCGGGCTGAAGACGTCGAAGGCGAGGTAGCCGTCGGGCGTGAGGAGCGCGTGGGCTGCGCGGAGGGCGGCAAGGCGCTCGTCATCGTCGGCGAGGTGCAGCAGGCTGCGAAAGGGGATCAGCACGCGGTCGTAGGTGCCCTCGACGCCCGGTGCAGTGAGCTCGCCGCCGCGCACGTCGATGCGGTCAGCGGCGCCAGCCTCGATGGCCTTGGCGCGCAGCAGATCGAGCATCGCCTCCGAGCGGTCGACGGCGATGACGTCGTAGCCCGACAGGGCCAGGGGGATCGCGATGCGCCCCGTGCCCGCGGCGAGCTCGACCACCGGCGTCGTCGTGCCGAGCGCCATGCCGACGTAGAAGCCGATGTCCTCCTGCACCTCGAGGCACCAGGCATCGTAGATCTCGCTGATCCCCGCATACTGGTCGGGCGCGTCGCTCACGTGGCGTCCCGCAGCCAGCGCGGCGGCAGGCCCTCGCGCTGCGCCAGCACGTCGAGCACGCGCAGGGGATCCACGCCGTCGCGGGCCAGGAGCGCCAGAAGATGGAACAGCACGTCTGCGGCCTCCTCGACCTGGTGGTCGGAGCCCGGCTCGGCGTCGAGCACCTCCGCCGATTCCTCCGCCACCTTGCCGGCGGCGAGCGAGCGGTCGGCTCCGAGCAGGCGCGCCACGTACGATGTCGCCGGGTCGGCGCCTCGGCGCGATTCCATCGTGCCCACCAGGCGGGTCAGCAACGGGCCGACGTCGTCGCCCCAACAGGTGCGCGCGCCCGTGTGGCAGGCCGGGCCGGCGGGGGAGACGAGCACCAGCAGGGCGTCCTGATCGCAGTCGAGCCGGAGCTCCTGCACGGTGAGTACGTTACCGCTGGTCGCGCCCTTCTCCCACAGCTCACGCCGAGAGCGGGACCAGAACCACGCGTGTCGCGTGCGGAGCGTGCGCTCGAGCGCGTCGGCGTTCATCCAGGCGAGCATCAGCACGGATCCGTCGACGGCGTCCTGGCAGATCGCGGGGATCAGGCCCTGCTCATCGAAACGGGGCGTTCCCGCGAGCGTCAGCGCATCGGCAGGTGGCGTTCCCGACATGCGTGCTTCACCTCCTCGACCGTGTGGATGCCGTCATGGAAGATGCTCGCAGCGAGCGCGGCGGACACGCCGAGCTCGAGGACGTCGGCAATGTCGGCGGGGCTGCTCGCGCCGCCGGAGGCGATGATCGGCACGTCCACGGCCTCGAGCAGCCGGGCGTACAGGTCGAGCGCGTAGCCGCGCTGCGTGCCGTCGGCGTCCATGCTCGTGACGAGCAGCTCGCCGGCCCCACGGGCCACGGCCTCCTGCGCCCACGCGACGGCATCGCGCCCCGTGGCGCGGCGACCGCCGGACGCGACGGCCTCCCAGGTGCCGTCCGTGCGACGGGCGTCGATCGCGACCACGATGCACTGCGAGCCATGGCGGTCGGCGCACTCGGTCACGAGCTCGGGGCGATCGAGCGCGGCGCTGTTGATCGACACCTTGTCGGCGCCGGCACCCAGCAGGTCGCGCACGTGCGGCTCATCGGAGACCCCGCCGCCGACCGTCAGCGGCACGTCGATGCGCGTGCCGGCGTCGGCGACCTGCGTCAGGAGTCCGTCCCACGCCTCGTCGCCGGCGGTGATGTTGAGCCAGCACAGCTCGTCGGCGCCCTGCGCGGCGTACCGCAGCGCGGCGTCGACCGGCTCGCCGCAGTCGCGCAGGTTCACGAACTCCACGCCCTTGACGACGCGACCGCCCGAGACGTCGAGGCAGGGGATGATCCGAAGGCGCAGCATCAGTGGCTCCCGTCCCATGCGAGGAAGCGCCGCAGCAGCTGGCGACCGGCCTCCGATGAGCGCTCCGGATGGAACTGCGCGCCGGCCACGGAGCCACGCGCCACCACGGAGGCGATGGTGGCGCGGTCGATGCGGGTGACCGCGAGCGCTGAGGGGATGTCGGCCGTGACGGCGTAGGAGTGCGCGAAGTACGCGATGGCAGGCAGGTCGACCGTCAGCGGATGGTGGACGAGCGGCTCGACGTCGTTCCAGCCGAGGTGCGGCAGGCGCTCGGCACCTGCGATGCGGTGGACCGAGCCATGCAGCAGGCCAAGGCACGCGACGTCGTCCTCGTCCGAGCGCTCGAAGAGCACCTGCAGGCCGACGCACACCCCGAGGATCGGCACTCGGCGCCCGGCAGCCTCGTGCAGCGCTGCGGCCAGCCCCGTAGCCGTGAGGGCGCGCATGGCGGCGCCCGCGGCACCCTGCCCGGCCAGCATCAGGCGGTCGGCAGCAGCGATCACAGCGGGATCGGCCGAGACGGTCACCGCCGCCCCGCAACGTTCGAGGGCGGCGCAGAGGGAGCGAACGTTGCCGCCGCCGTAGTCGACGACCGTGACCGCTGTCACGTCAGAGCGAGCCCTTGGTCGACGCAACCTGCGAGCCGCGTCGCGGATCGATCGACCAGGCCTCACGAAGCGCGCGGGCGAGCGCCTTGAACGCCGCCTCGGCTACGTGA
>JBPCSK010000325.1:0-6140 GCA_051007275.1 Gaiellales bacterium
ATGAACGTGACAGACTCCACGGGCGAGCGACGGACCGAACTGCTCGCCGCGACCACCCGCGTGATCGCGCGACGCGGGTACGCCGGCACGCGCTTTCAGGATGTCGCGGAGGAGGCGGGCGTCGCCGTGGGCACGCTGCAGCATCACTTCGGCACGCGCTCGCGGATGCTGTCTGAGGCTCTGGCGCAGTGGATCGACGACGTCGACGAGCGCGTGGTCCAGCTGCGCGCGACCGAGGGCGACGCGTGGGATCGGCTGCACACGATCCTGGTCTACGTCGCCACGCGCATCGGCGAGCGCAACGAGTCGTGGCGGATGTTCCTGGATTTCACCGGTGAGGCGCTCAAGGATCCGGAGCTGCGCCGGAGCGCCGCCCTCTCGCAGGAGCGGTGGCTCGATGGCTTTCGCCAGACCATCCGCGAGGGCATCGACGAGGGCACGTTCGCACCCGTCGTTGACGGCGATGCGGCCGCCGCGATCCTGTCGGGACTGTCGGACGGGCTCGCGCTGCAGGTCTTCGCGATGGATAGCGACATCAGCGGTGCGGAGGCGACCGCCTGGCTGGTGGATACCGCGCGGGTGCTGGTGCGCCCGCACAGCGCCTGAGCCGTCGCCGCGTGGGATAGTTCCGCCTGTGAGCGAGCCCGCCAAGCAGCGCAAGGCCTCGACCGCGTCGCTCCTGCGCGCGGCGATGGACGCGCGACCGGAGACCGATACGCGTCCGTGGAGCGAGTTCGCGCAGGAGTTCGCCGAGCAGCAGGGCCTGGCGTCCGTCGGCAGCGTGCAGGTGCAGCTCAGCCGCATCCTGCGCGAGCGCGGCGCCGTCGAGCCGCGTCGGCCTCGCCCGCAGGGCGATCGCGTGCCGCCGCGGCTGACGCCGCTGACGGAGGCGCTGCTGGCCGCATCGGGCGCCGGCTCGCTCGAGGCCGCGCTCGACATCGCGACGACGGGCACCGAGCCGCCGTCCGACACCGCCGTCGCGCTCGCGGCGGCAATCGTCGCGCGCGCGGAGACCGACCCCGTGCTCGCCAAGCGCCTGGCGGCAGCGCACCGAGACCTTGGGCGGTGACGCGCATGAAGCGCCCCGTCATCGCTCTCGATGCCGTCGACGCGCTGGCCGCGTACCTCGGTGACGTCTGGGGCGCGCGACCGCTGGCTGCGGAATCCGACCTCGACCCCGTGCTCCTGCGCGCGCTGCGCGGCGATCGTCTGCGCTTCGAGCGCGAGGCCGAGAGCGGCGGCGACGACCCTGTGTGGCGTGAGGCGATTCGCCGCCGCTACGATCGCCCGATCCCGGAGAGCGAGGGAGCGGTGGGGGAGGCGCTGTCCGCCGGGGGGTGGCGCGACCTGATCAGCGTGGACCTCTCGCGCGTCTGGGTTGAGGTGCTGACGATCGGCGTGTGGGCCGACGCGCTCCTGCGCGTCCTGCCGCCGGGTCCCGTGCTGTCCTGCGGGTGCAACGCCGGCTACCTCGAGGCGTGGCTGTCGTCGAGGCACCCCGACCGCCACTTCGTCGGGGTCGATCTCGCGGAGGGGGCGATCGCCGCGGGGTACGAGCGCATGCGCGATACCGGTGCCGTCGATCTGGAGCTGCGCGCAGGGGCCTATGCCGATCTGGCGGCGTGGGACGAGCGCTTCCCCGTCGTGCTCGTGCTGTCGGGGCTGCTCGAGCAGTTTCGCGCCGGCGACGGCGAGACGGCCGAGGGCATCGACCAGATCGCGGCGGCGCTCGCGCCGAAGGGCTCGCTCGTGCTGGTCGAGGCGCGCCTCGCCGAGCACGCGCAGTCCGCCGCGCTGGCGCTATCGCGCAACGGACTCGGCATCGCGCACGCCGGCATCCTCGGGGGCCGCGGAGCGCGGCCGCTCCGCCATCTCGTGGAGCGCCAGCCGATGGGTGCGTGGCGTGCGCTGACCGGCATCGTCGCGACCGAGGGGCACGCTGGCGAGCTGTCGCTGGCGGGTGCCTGTCGCGCCGCCGCACAGGCGTGGGACGAGCCCTTCACCGCGTTCGCCGAGGAGCAGGCCGAGTGGACGGATCGAAACCTCGCGCGCGCGTGGTCGGCACAGGCCGTGCCGGTCATCCTGCCGTAGCGTTCGGAGTCAGTCGACCCAGACGCGGATATCGCCGAGACCGTCGCTGGCGAGCTCGGCCATCTGGCCCGACGCGAGCGGCTTGGCGGGAATGATCGCGCCGGTCAGGATCACGTCGCCCGCCTGCAGCTCAACGCCGTAGCGCGCGGTCGCCTCGCTCAGCCAGGTGATCGCGTTCAGCGGATGTCCCAGCACCTCGGTGGCGTTCATGAACCCGTCGGTGAAGCCGTCGATCTGGAGCTTGACGTCAGTCTGATCGAGCGTGAGCGGGTCGTACTCCGTATTCCACTCGCCGAGAATCGTGCCGTACTGCTGGGTGCCGTCGGCGATCAGCGTGGGCAGGTCCGCGTCGTCGATCTTGCAGCGCATCTGCACGATCTCGAAGGCGATCGCGACGGCGTCGATCGCGGCAGCGGCTTCCGCCCGCGAGAGCGGTCCCGAGATCGGTGCGCCGAGCCGCACGGCGAGCTCGGCCTCGACGCCGAGGCCGGCACCGCCGGGGCTGGCGAGCTCGGCCTCCTCGACGTACGAGAGGCCGCCGAGCAGACCGGCGAAGACGGGCTCCGTCGCGCCGTGGCGCGCCTGCGCGGCATCGTTGGTGAAGCCGACCTTCCAGCCGATCTGCGGTCCGCCGCCGCTCTCGCTCAGCAGCTCCAGCAGTGCGAGGTGGGTGGCGTAGCCCTCGGCGAGATCCTGCGGTGCCAGATCCGCGTCGAGCAGCGCGTCGCGCCCCTCCGTGCGGCAGAGGAGCAGGGTGTTGGCGGCGTCGACGGTGCGGTTGGGCATGGGTGTGATCCTAATCGCCATCGGCGGCGGGTGTACGTGCGCGGTCGACGGCGTTATCCTCGCCCGCGTGGCAATCCCGACCACCGAGCTCCCACCGCGCACGGGCGATCCAGCGCGGCCGTTCACCGAGCCCGGTCTCTCCGACGCGGATATCGCGATCCTCGGTCGGCTGCACGCGAGCCTCGTGGCGCATGCCGCCGACGGCGGTGCGGATGGTCGCTGGGTGAATGACGCGGGCGCCACGCACTGGCTGGTGGTGCCGGACTGGGCGGCGCTGCGCGCGACCGCGCCGGCCGTCGGCGTGGGCTTCTTCGGCCAGGCGCTCGACGTCGACCACGAGCCGATCAGCGCGGTGGAGGCCGAGATGATGGAGCGCCTCGAGCGCTATTCCGGCCTGCTCGCGTACTACAACGTCGAGTGGCCGCAGCCCGACGGCACGAGCCAGTGGGGCAACCTCGTCGTCTTCGCCGACCGCGCGGCGATCGACCATCTCAGCCACGAGGCGCTGCACCGCACGGCGGTCGACCGATCGCCGCTGCACTACGACTCGCTCCGCCTGCATCGCGTCGTCCTGCCCGCGGGTGGCATCGGCGAGACGCCGCCCCAGCTGGACGAGTCACTGCTGTTCGACTTTCGCTCCGATCCCCCGTGGATCGCCTTGCGTCCGGCCTGACGCGTTCGCCACGCCTCGGCCGTCCGAGGCCCGGATGGAGTGCTCGAAGATGACGCGCTGGGCCCGGGCCCCTGGTGTCATCCTCGCGGATGCACGCTCAGTGCCGAGGTTCCTACGCCAGATGACGCTGTTCGCGTCAGACGTGCCCGCAGGCGCACGCGTGGCGCGCAACGTTGTGTCGAACCGTGGCGCCCGTCGCGGCGACGCCGTCGCGTCCGTGTCGCTTGCGCGACGATCAGGGGTGACACCAGAGGCCCGGGCCCAGCATGTCCTCCGCGACCACGGATGGCGCTCCCGTGGGCGCGGCTGTAGTTCCTAAGGACGTTGTTCATCCGGATCTCCTGGATGATCGGGGGTGCTTATACCTTCGATCGCAGGAGAATCCGGATGAGGACTCACAGTAGCGCGCGGCTGGCGCCGTATACGCGGGTGTTGTTGTGTCGGCGTGTGCTCGAGGAGGGCTGGACATGGGCCGCGGCCGCTCAGGCCGCAGGTGTTAGTGAGCGCACGGTCGGCAAGTGGCTGGCGCGATGGCGCGCCGGGGATCACGAGTTGCATGACGCGTCGAGTCGGCCACGCTCGTCGCCGACGCGGACACCAGCGTCGGTCGAGCGTGCAGCTGTCGCGTTGCGGCAATTGTGGATGACAGCTCTGGAGATCGCAGAGATCCTCGCGCTCCGGGTGTCGACAGTCAGTCTGATCCTCAAACGCAACGGTGTCGGGAAGCGCTCGATGCTGATCCCGAAAGCGGAACAGCGCTCGTATGAGCACGCGTTGCCGGGCGACATGATCCATATCGACACGAAGAAGCTCGCACGGTTTGATCGCGTCGGACACCGCGCCAGCGGCGTCCGACAAGGCACACCACGACGATCAGGCGCCAATCGCGTCGGGTATGAGCACGTCCACGTCGCCATCGACGATGCCACCCGCCTCGTCTACGTCGAGATCCTTCCGGACGAGACCGCACGGAGCGTCTCGCGCTTCCTGATCCACGCAGCACGCTTCTTCAAGCGGTACGGGATCACGATCAAGCGCGTCTTGACCGACAACGGCGCCGGCTACAAAAGCCACCAGCACGCACGTGTCTGCCGCCAGCTCGGCATCACCCACAAACGCACCCGCCCGTATCACCCCTGGACCAACGGCAAGGCCGAGCGCTTCATCCAGACCGTGACCAACCAGTGGGCCTACGGCGCCGCCTACCCGACCAGCCACGACCGCAACAAGGCACTACCAGCCTGGATCCATCACTACAATCACCACCGACCCCACGGCAGCCTCGGCCACCAGACACCCATCCGGCGCCTGAACAACCTCCTTGGGTACTACAGCTAGCGGCGAATCTCGACGCTCGTCGACTTGACGATCGCGGTGGCCGTGTCGCCCGCCTTGAGGCCGAGCTCCTCGACCGCCTCGCGCGTGATGATCGAGACCATCCGGTACGGGCCGCAGGCCAGCTCGACCTTTGCCATCAGGCCGTCCGTCTCGACCGAGACGACCGTCCCTTCCAGCTGATTACGCGCCGAGACGCCCGTCTGCGGGGCGCGCTCGCGCAGGAGCTCGCGCAGGTCGGCTGCGTCGATCGTGCGCTGGCCGCCGCTCGAGCGCTGGAAGGCGACGCGCCCGTCCTTCTCCCAGCGGCGCAGCGTGTCGACGCTGACGCCGAGGATGCTCGCGGCCTGGCCGATGCGGATCTGCTCGCCCATGGGTCGAGGCTACCAGCCGCCTGCCGGCGTCGACGAGGCGGACGGACTCCACAGCGGTGGCAGCTTCGCGACGAGCAGCACGCCGCCGCTGATCGCGAGCAGGAGGATGCCGACGGCGACGGCCGAGTCGAGGTTCACATCGAGCTGCGCGTACACGGCGAGCGGCAGAGTCTCGGTGATGCGCTCCACGCTGCCGGCGAAGAGCAGCGTCGCGCCGAACTCGCCGATGCCGCGGGCGAAGGCGAGCGCCCAGCCTGCCCGCAGGCCGTCGGCGGCGAGGGGGAGGGCGATGCGGCGGAAGACGGTGCCCTCGGACGCGCCGAGGTCGCGTGCCGCGTCCAGCTGATCGCGGTCGAGCGAGGCGAAGGCGACGACCGCCGCACGCACGTAGTAGGGGCCGGCCACGAACGTCACCGCGATCACGACGGCCGCCTCCGTGAACGGCAGGACGATGCCGGCGCCGGCGAGGGCGGAGCCGAACAGGCCGAACGCGCCGAAGGCGGTGAGCAGCGCGATGCCGGCCACGGCGGGCGGGAGCACGAGCGGCAGCTCGAGCAGCGTCAAGAGCGCCGGGCGTCCGCGGAAGCGCCCGAGCGCGAGCAGGTAGGCGGCAGGCGTGCCGACGGCCAGGATCAGCACGTTGGCGATTAGGTTCGTCTTCAGCGACACGAGCAGCGCGGAGGTGACCGCCGTCTCGCGCAGGAGCCCGGGCAGCTCGCGGACGGGCACCTGCAGGAGCAGGGAGGCGATCGGCGCCAGCAGGAAGGCGAACGTCGCGAACGCCGCGACGACGAGCAGCCCGCGGAAGATGCCGGCTCGGAGGGTCATGTCTTCGGCGGCAGACCGAAATGCGCGTTGAAGAGCGCCTGACGGCCGGTCAG
>JBPCSK010000326.1:0-3855 GCA_051007275.1 Gaiellales bacterium
ATCCACGACTACCTGATGCGCTACCGACACGGCGACCCGTTCGTCAGCCTCGGTCGCATGTGGATCACCTAAGTCGTCTGGCGGCGGGCCACGGCGATCGCATTCTCGGCGGCGGCCATTTCGAGCCGATCGTCAAGTGGCTCGAGCACCGTATCGAGTCCCGCATGCTCGCAAGCCCACGCCAGCACCTGGTCCGCGAGCCACGGATTCTTCGGCAGCAGTGGACCGTGGACATACGTGCCGATCACCCGATCGACGCGACAGCCCTCCTCGTACCCGTCACCGGTGTTGCCACCGCCGACCTTGACCTTGCCGAGCGCGGCGACCCCTGCGCCGAGCGTCGTGCGCCCCGCGTGATTCTCGAAGCCAACCAGTTCACGCTGCACACCGTCGAGCTCCACCTCGATCAGGACGTTGCCGATGATGCGACGCCCACCCGCGGTGGTCTCGAGATCGACCAGCCCCGTGCCGGGCGTGGCAGCGCCGCTCTGATCCACGTAGCGGTGCCCCAGCAGCTGGAAGCCCCCGCACACGGCGAGGACGGGAACGCCATCGCCGATCGCGGAGCGCAACGCGGGCGTCTGCCCGATCAGCGCCTCGGCCACGAGCGCCTGGTCGCGATCCTGTCCACCTCCGATCAGGATCGCGTCGGCCCGACCGGGATCAAGCGTCTCGCCGAGAGCGAGCGGGACGATCTCGACGTCAATCCCACGCCAGCGAGCTCGCTGCGCCAGCACGCGCACGTTGCCGCGATCGGCGTAGATCGACAGTAGCTCGGGGTAGAGGGGGACGATCCGCAGCATCAGCCCTGATCCTCCCAGAACGGATCGGTCAGACCTCGTTCGGCGAGGGCACGATGCAGATCGAGCATCGCAGTGTACGTCGCCAGCACGTAGACGCGTTCGCCCGCAGCGCTACCGGCAACCGCCTGATCAAGCGCGGTCTCCACGTTGCGGATGCGACCGATGCGGTCGAACGGCAGGTCCGCGTAGCGCAGTCGCACCGCGAGGTCGGCGGCGCGCTCACCGCTGCACGTGATGACGGCGGCCTCGTCGAGGCGCCCCTCGACGTCGATGTCCCAGATCCAGCTGACGTCGCGACCATCGGCGATGCGATCATTGAGTGCGAGCACGACGTGCGAGCCCGCCACACCCGGCGCGATCGCGCGCAGCGCCTCATTGGCACCCGGGGGGTTCTTGAAGAGGATCAGCACGACCTCGCGACCATCGAGGTCGATGCGCTCGAAGCGGCCGAAGGCGGCCTGGAAGCCAGCCAGACGTGCGGCCGCGGTCGCCGTCGACACGCCAAGGACCGATGCCGTGGCGATGGCGGCCAACGCGTTCTCGACGTTGTAGAGCCCCGGCAGCGGCAGCACGACCTCGCATGAACCATCAGGGCCGTCCACGCGGAAGGTCGTCCCCTCGAGCCCACGGGGGCGGATGGCACGAGCGGCGAACTGCAACGCCCCGCGCGCGTGATCGCCGTGCGGACACCGATAGGCGCCGAGATGCCCGAGGTACACGACGTCGTAGGCGTAGGCCGCTCCGCAGCGCACGCAGAAGGTGGAGTCGGCCGCCTCATCGCGATCGCTCAGGGCGACACCGGGATCGTCGATGCCGTAGCGGACCACGTGCTGGCGCTCCCCGCCGAGCGCATCGATCACGGGATCGTCGGCACACAGCACCAGCGTCGTACCGCGTGCCAGCCCCGTGACCATCTCCCGCCAGCGATCCGCCACGAGCTCCAGCTCGCCGTGGCGATCCAGCTGATCGCGGAACAGGTTGCCCAGCGCGATCACACGGGGCGAGACCTCAGCCGCGACGGCTGGCAGGGCGGCCTCGTCAACCTCGAGCACCCCCACCGTCGCATCGTGCGAGCGATGGAGCAGGGTGGAGACCACACCAGACATAAGGTTGGCGCCGGCCGCGTTGCGGCAGACGACGGTGTCGGCCGCCAGGATGTGGGCGAGCATCGCCGACGTGGTGGTCTTGCCGTTCGTCGCACTCACGGCCGCAATGCCATCAGGAAGTTCGGCAGCCAGCTCGGCCAGGCCACCGGGGGCGAGACGAAGGAAGACGTGCCCGGGCATCGTCGTGCCGCCGCCGCGTCCCGCTGCGCGCGACAGCGTTCCCGCCAACCGGGCCATGCCGCCTGCTGCTCGGACGCGCGCGCTCACTGCACCGGATCGTATCCGGCGCGCGCAGCGGCGGTGACGACGCTCTCCGAGCGACGCAGGAACATCATCGCCACGAGGCTGACTGCGCCGACGAGCGCGTACATCAACCATGACGGTCCCTGCTGCGAGATGAAGCCAGCGATGATCGGCGCGAGCAACGACCCGACCGCCCAGACCGCATTGAGCATGCCGAACACCCCGCCCTCACCGATGCGCTCATCGCGAGCGCCGTCGGCACAGGCGGCATACGCGATGGTGAAGATGGGGGAGGCGAGGCACATGACGATGACCAAGAGCGCCGCGTACCAGGGGATCCCGAACGGCAGCAGCATCAGCACCACGAGACTGCCGCAGATCGGCGGCAGCAGGACCAGCGTCCGCGTCTGATTGAGCCTGCGGCCGAGCCGCGCCACCACCAGAATCGACAGCACCGAGAAGACGCTGCCGATGGTGAAGACCCAGCCGATCGTGGCCGACGAGAGACCGGCCGCATCGAGATGCAGCGGTCCGAGCAGCTGCAGCGACGCCATCATGAGCGCGACGAAGCCGATCGCGATGAACCCGATCTGGATGCGCCCAGGCCGACGCGCCCGACGCAAGGACTCGAACGGACCGTGCGCCGCATGATGCTTCTGGGCATGCGGATCACCCCCTGGCTCGAACAGCGCCCAGACCACGACGACCGCGACGAGCCCGCCGAGCACGCTGAACGCCACGCCCAGCCCGACGGCGGACACGATCGGGCCGCCGAGCAGCGGGCCGGCAATCGTCGCCACGGTGGCGGTCGCGTTCGCGATCGAGAGACCCCGCGGGCGATAGTCATCACCCACGGCGCTGCCGAGCCACGCAAGGCCGGCGGACCACGTGACCGCGGAGCAGGCGCCCTGCACGACGCGCACCAGCACGAGCAGCCAGAAGGTGTCGGCCAGCGCGATCGCCGGCGCGGCGAGGATGAACAGCGCGGCGCCGATCAGCGTCATCCGACGGGCGCCGACGCGATCCGACAGGTGGCCGGCCGGAATCGCGCACAGGAGCACCGCGAAGCTGTAGACGCCGAGGATCAGGCCCGACTGGTCGTCGCTGAGCCCGAACTCCCGCTGCCACACCGGCACGAGCGGCACGGCCGCCAGCCACGTGATCATGTCGAGGAAGATCAGGCTCGAGATCAGCGCGGTCAGGCGGCGCGGCGAGACGGGACGGCGGGCTCCCACGGCGCAGTCCTAGCCGAGCAGCACGCGGTCGAGCGCCATCGCGAAGAAGATGCCCGCGAGATACAGCAGCGAGAAGCGGAACGTCTCGCGCGCGATATCGATATCCCCGGCCTGACGGTGCAGCCGCACGCAGTACTGGAGGAAGCGCAGTCCGAGAGCCAGCGCGAGCACCCCGTACAGCCAGCTGAGGGTCTCGCCGGTCACGCCGAGCCACCACAGCGGCAGCGGCACCACGGAGAACGCGATCAGCGCGATCGTGTACGCCACGATCTGCACCGTCGCCGCGCGGATGCCGGCGACGTTGGGCAGCATCGGCACGCCGGCGTCGGCGTAGTCGTCGAATTTCACGATCGCGAGCGCCCAGAAATGCGGTGGGGTCCAGAGGAAGATCACGCCGAACATGATCAGCGCCGGCCAGCCGATCGCGCCGGTCACGGCGGCCCACCCGACGAGGGGAGGCATGGCGCC
>JBPCSK010000327.1:0-2263 GCA_051007275.1 Gaiellales bacterium
CCCGTGGATCGACGCGTTCGCGAGGCATTCCTGAACCACGTTGCCGATGCGCTCCACCGTCGCGACGTCGAGCGACTCCGCGGGCAGGCTCCACGTGAGTGCGAGCATGCCCTGCCAGGTCTCGTCGATCTCGTCGCGCTTGGCGTCGAGGTTCGCGCTCGGCGCTGGCGGTGCGTGCTCGCTGATGCGCGCGGCCGCGGCGCGGGCGTCGGCAATCGCACGCTCGAGCGCCACCTCATCGCCGCGCGTCGCGGCGTCCTGGATGGCGTAGGCCGCAGCCACGAGCCCCGCCTGCACGGTGCCGTGCAGGTAGCGCGCGAGGTCGCGCTGCATCTGCTCGGTCGCGGCCTCGAGCGCGAGGCGCTGGAATTCGGCCTCCTCGGCCTGCGTGCGCAGCTCGCCGAGCCGCTCGCCCTGCAAGCGCAGCGCAGCCCGCACGAGGGCGACGCCGGCGGTGGCTGCGAGGACGATCACGCAGGCCGCGATGAACGTCGCACCCGTGCCGTTGGCGGACCTGTTGTGGACGACGAAGAGCGGCACCGTCGCAAGCGCCGTTGCGACGATCGCCAGCAGGCGTGCCGTGCCGTCGCGCGGGGCAGGCGCGAATCGCCGGATCGTCCGGCTGCCGATCGGATAGCAGATCGCCATGCCCGTCAGGAGGGCGAGCGATGCGGTCGCCGTCTGCCACAGCCCGTTGCGGACCATGCTGAACGGCAGCGTGCAGGCGAGCCAGAGCAACCACGGCAGGAGGGCGGGCAGCGGTTCGCGCAGGGCGAGACGCTCCAGCTCGCGCAACGCGGTTCGCCGATGTCGGGGGGCCGGTGCGCCCCAGAGCGCGTGGCTGGTGGGACGCACATAGCCGGCTGCCGTCTCCAGCACGGTGCCGGATAGCCGGAGGCGCTCATCCGCGGCGCGCGCCGGGTCGAGTGCCGCGAGGTGCTCCTCGATCTCCTCACGGATGCGCGCGGTGGTGATGGCACGCGTGGCGTCGAGGGCGCCGAGCGCGCGCAGGCGCGCCGCCTCGGCATCGATGTCGAACTGCGTGAGCCGTGCGCGCTCGGACGAGTACCAGTCCTCGATCGCGACGAGGTAGGTGGGCAGGAGCACGAAGATGATGGTCGACGGCACCATCGCGAAGACCAGGGTGAGGCGGTCCGTCGCGGCCAGGATCGCGCCGCCGGAGACTCGCTCCAGCGCGATCGCCGCCGCCACGCGGGCGACTCCGAGCAGCAGCACGAATGCGATCACCCAGGGCAGGCCGACGGGCGTCGTGCGGGTGTGTCGGAAGACCAGGCTGCGCGCCGCGACGTAGACGATGGAGGCCGCGACCCATTGCACGAGGATCAGCACCGCGAGCCCGCCGGGCGTCGCGTGGAACAGCACGCGAAACGACAGGAGCGGCATCACGAGCACGAATGCCGACCCGATCAGGTAGACCCGCAGCGAGACCGCCCAGCGTCCGCCGAGCAGCTCGCGGGTGCTAGGTCGGGGTCTTGTCGCGGGCATTGCCGCTGCCGGTCATCGCGTAGTACGCGCGCACGATCAGCGCGCGCGTGTTCTGCGTGGCGTCGCCGGAGTATCCGAGATTGCGCGCGATGCGGTAGAGCGACATCTCGACGGCGCGCTCCGTCACGACGCGCTGGCGCGCGATCGCGGCGTTGCTCAGCCCCTGCGCGACGAGCCGCATCGTCTCGATCTGCGTGTCGGTGAGGGCCACGGCAGGCAGCTCGACGCCGAGGTCGCGGGTGCCGAGGACCGAGCGCCGGACCGCCGCGCGTAGCACCTCGATGTCGGTGACGTCCTGCTTGCGCACGTACTCCGTGCCTTCGGGCACCTGATTCAGCTTCGCGCCGATCAGGCGCGGGTCGGCGTACGAGGTCAGGAGCACGATGCCCGCGTCGGGGTGCGAGCGGCGCACGACGTTGGCGACGACGATGCCGTTCGGGCCAGGCCCCTGCAGCAGGTCGAGGTCCGTCACGAGCACGTCGAAGGGCGTGCTGCCGGCAGCGGCGACGGCGCTCTTTGCGTCGGCGAACGCCCCGACGACCTTCATCGTCTCGTCGGGCAGCGTCGACGCGAGCGTCAGCCGCAGCAGAGCCTCGTCTTCGAGCAGGAGCACGCGCAGCATCGTGTGAGCAGTCTAGGTCGCCGCCCGATACGGCTGGCTCTACACCTGTGCGGTCGGCGGTACGGATACCTCTACAAGACCGCAGATTCGCGCGCGTGCCCGCATAGCGTGGCGCAATGTCGCATCTCGTGGTCG
>JBPCSK010000328.1:0-3005 GCA_051007275.1 Gaiellales bacterium
CAGCTCGGCGACCTCCTGGTCGTGCACCTTCTCCTTGATCTTGCGGTGCACGAAGTCGGTGGCAATGCGGTTCGACTCGGGATCGCTCGTCATGTCTTCGAAGGCGCTCAGAAACGAGAACGAGCCCTGGTACCAGCGGCGCTCGAGCTCCTCCTGCTGCTGGTCCGGGGTCAGATCGGCCGCTTTCCCCGGTGCCAGTGGCCAGATGTCGCCGGTGGCGCCCGTGCGCGCCAGCGCCCTCGTCTCGGGGTAGATCGCCTTGCGCGCCGCCTCCTGCTCAGGCGTCACCGGCCGGTTCCACGCGGGGATGCTGAAGTTCGGCGTGCGCTGGAAGACCGTCAGGTGCTCGGCCTGCTCGGCGACGATGGGGATCACCTGAATCGCCGTGGAGCCCGTGCCCACCACCGCGACGCGCTTGCCGCTGAAGTCCACGCCCTCGTGAGGCCAAGCGGTCGTGTGGTACCAGTCGCCCCGAAAGTCCTCGAGCCCCTCGAACTGCACGACGTTCGGCACCGATAGGCAGCCCGTCGCCATCACGAGGAAGCGCGCGTCGAAGGCGCCGCTGCTCGTCTCGACCGACCAGCGGCTCGTGTCCTCATCCCACGTCGCCGCGGTGACCTCGGTCTCGAGCTCGATGTCGCGGCGCAGATCGTGTCGGTCGGCGACGTGCTCGATGTAGCGGAGGATCTCGGCGTGGGTGGAGTAGCGCTCGCTCCACGACCACTCCTGCTCGAGCTCGCGATCCCAGCCGTACGAGTACGTCATGCTCTCCACGTCGCAGCGCAGGCCCGGATAGCGGTTCCACCACCAGGTGCCGCCGATGGCCGGTGCCTTCTCGACGACGTGGACGTCGAGGCCGCGCTGGCGCAGGAGGTGCAGGAGGTACAGGCCGGAGAACCCGGCACCGACGATCAGGACGTCGACGTTGCGGCGGCCCACCTCAGACCTCGTACGCCAGCAGCTCGCGGAGGTGCAGCTCCACCTGCGGCAGGTAGCCCGGGTCGGTTGCGATCAGGCCCATGTGTCCGTCGATCGAGTCGATCACCCGCAGCTCTCCTTCGGGGACCAGCGCGATCTCGTCCGCGACGTCGCGCGGTGGGAAGAACATGTCCTCGCTGATCGGCATGGCGAATACCTTTGCCTTGATGCGCCCGAGCGCGGCGCCGAGCGAGCCACCGGCGTTGCGCCCGACGTCGGCGTGCTGCCACTTCCAGCCCATCGTCAGCAGGGAGTTCGGGTCGAGCACCTCGTGGTAGCCGTGCGTGAACTCGCGGGTGAAGTCGTCGAAGGTCGGGAAATCCCCGACGCGCCGCCAGCACTCCTGCTTGTACCACTCGGTCGACCAGCCCATCACGCCGGCGAGGCGCCCGTGCAGGCGCAGGCCCTCGGCGACCTCGGCGGGCGATGCGTACGCGCCACCATTCCAGCCGGGGTCCGACCTGATCGCATCCATGAGGCTCTGCGTGTAGAGGAAGTCGTGGTGCGTGTTGCGTGCCGTTCCCGCGATCGGGGCCGCGCGCAGGACCTTGTCGGGGAACCGCACCGCCCACTCCCACGTCTGCTGGGCGCCCATCGAGCCGCCCATCACGAGGGCCAGCTGCTCGACGCCGAACACCTCGCGCATCAGCTGCTCCTGCGCGCGGACGTCATCGCCGATGCGCACCTTCGGGAAGTTCGGGCCCGCGTGCGGTCCGTCGACGGTGTGGGGCGAGGATGAGAGGCCGTTGCCGATCTGGTTGACGCAGACGATGAAGTACTGCTCGGGGTTGAGCACGCGATCGGGGCCGATGTAGACCTGCTCCATGATCTGGTGCGTCCCCGAGTACCAGGTGGGGACGAGGATGCAGTTGTCGCGCGCAGCATTCAGCGTGCCCTGCGTGCTGACGGCCAGCTGGAGGTCGGGCAGCACGCCGCCCTCCTCGAGCTCGAAGCCGCCGAGCCCGTGGAGGGTGAACGGACCGTGGAACTCCTCGGTGTAGAACGGCAGATCGACAGGCATTCAGATCAGTCTCCATGCACGAGCGTCGCATCCTCGCGCTCGAGCTCTCCTTCGAAGATGTACCGCTCGCGCGGGTCGAACAGCTCGATGCCGGCGAGGTAGCCCTCGTAGATCGCGTGGTCGAGCTTGCGGCACGCGACGGCGTCGCCGACGCGGTGGACGTTGTCGCGCTGATCCTTGAGTGCCAGGTAAAGGGCATCGTTCGGCTTCTGGCCGGTCACCACGACGCTGTCGTACGGCAGCCCTGCCTCGGCGGCGCCGGTGTAGACGTTCCACATCGACACCTCGGCGTCGCCGATCGCGCACGCCCACGTGTTGATCGTGTACGTCAGTCCCTTCTCGAACTGGCGCTGGTAGAGCGTCGCCATGTCGAGGCCGCCGGAGGTGAAGGGGTACAGCTGGTTCCAGCGCGTGGCGACGTGCACCTGGTGGCCGCGATCGAGCAGCACCTCGGCGGCGCCGGCCGCGGTGCGCGAGCCGTCGTCGTCGAGCAGGACGACGCGCTGGCCGATGCCTTCGGCGTTCTCGATCGCCTCCCAGAGCGTGAAGACGCGGCCGTTGTCGGTTCCCGGCAGCACGTCGACCATCGGCTGGACGGGGGAGAAGCCTGTCCGGCTGGGCAGCGCGCCGGTGGCGACGACCACGCCGTCGGGATCGAGCTCCGCGATCAGCTCCGGGGTCGCCGCCGTGCCGAGACGGATATCGACCCCGCCGAGCGCCATCTGCACCTTCAGGTCGCGCGTGACGACGTTCCACATGTGGCGCCCCGGCGTCTTGACGACGAGCTTCAGCTGGCCACCGAGCTCGTCGGTGGCCTCGAGCAGCGTCACGCGATGGCCGCGCTTGCCGAGCGTCTCGGCGGCCTTCATGCCGGCAGCGCCGCCGCCGACGACGACCCAGTGGCCAGGATTCTCGGCGGGCACGAGCTCGCTGAACCTGCCCTCACGGCCCGTGGCCGGATTGACGGTGCACGAGACGGGGAAGCCCTTGTAGATGCGGCCGATGC
>JBPCSK010000329.1:0-6407 GCA_051007275.1 Gaiellales bacterium
GCGCCGGTCTGACCATGCTCGCTGAGGTGAGCGCGCAGCTGCCGACCGTCACCATCAACGCCATCGCCGTCGCCGACGACGTGCCCGCCGAGGAGGTCGCGGCGCTCACGCGCTTCGTGCTCTCCGGGCAGACGCCGTCGCTGAACGGCACCACCATGCGCCTCGACGGAGGCCACGACGCGGTGCTCGCCGCCGAGACACGAGCAGAGGGAGCTTGAGATGAGCGATCAGCGACTGCAGGGCAAGGTGGCTCTGATCACCGGTGCGGCCAGCGGCAACGGGCGGGCGATCGCCCTGCGCTACGCCGCCGAGGGCGCGAGCGTGGTCTGTGCTGACATCACGCCCGAGGCGGTCGTCGGCAGCTGGGAGGAATCGACGCCCACGCACGAGCTCATCACCGAGCGCGGCGGCAGCGCGCTCTTCGCCCAGTGCGACGTCAGCGACGGCGATCAGGTGATCGCGGCGATCGACGCGGCACGCAGCGCGTTCGGCGGACTCGACATCACCGTCGCCAACGCTGGCATCTCCCCGAAGGCCCATCCGCTGCGCGACGAGCCGTGGGAGGACTACAAGCGCGTGCAGTCCGTGAATGTCGACGGCATGTGGTGGACGTGCCGCGAGGCCTCGCGCGTGATGGTCGAGCAGGGTCGCGGGGGCAGCATCATCACGCTCGCCTCGATCGCCGGCATCACCGGCGTGCAGACCGGCCTGCACTACAACATGAGCAAGGGCGCGGTGGTGCAGCTCACGCGCACCCTCGCGATCGAGCTCGCGCCGGAGATGATCACCGTCAACGCGATCGCGCCGGGCTGGGTGCGCACGGCGATGACGCGCGACATGTGGGATGCGCCCGACCGCCTGGCATCGCTCGAGGCCCGTACCCCGATGGCCCGGCTCGGCGAGGTCGAGGACATCGCCGGCGCTGCCTTCTTCCTTGCCTCCGACGATGCCCGCTGGCTGACCGGAGCGATCCTGCCGGTCGACGGCGGCTACTCGGCCGTCTGATGAGCGGCTTCGAGGACGCGCCGAGGATCGTCGAGGCGCGCAACCACCTGGCGGTGTGGGAGGTCGGCGAGGGCGATCCCGTGCTCGTCCTGCACGGGTTTCCCGACGCGCCCGTCGGGCTGACGCCGCTGGTCTCGCGCCTCGCCGCGGCGGGGTATCGCTGTCTCGTCCCGGCGCTTCCCGGGTACCTGCCGTCGGGACCGGTCGACGACTACACCTCCAAGGCCGTCGCGCGCGACATGCTGGCGGTGCTCGACGCCTACGGCCTGGAACGCTGCCCCGTCGTGGGCCACGATTGGGGCGGCTGCGTGGCCCTGGACCTCGGTGCCGACCACGCCGATCGCATCACCCGTGTCGTGTCGCTCGCTATCCCGCATCCCGCTGGCTTCGCGGCACGTAGGCGTGATCTCCAGGAGCAGAAGACCGCGGCCTATGCCTGGATCCTGGCGTATTCCGGCGGCGCCGCCGCGCTCGCTGCCGATCCCACGTGGCTCGACCAGATCCATGAGGAGTGGTCGCCCGGTCTGGAGCGCGCGGAATGGCCTGCCGTCAAGGACGTGCTCGCCCAGCCGGGCGTCGGCGACGCCATCCACGGCTGGTATCGCGATGACTTCGACGCCGCAACGTCAACCGGCGATGTGCTGGTCCCGACGCTGATGCTGCACGGCGCTGCCGACGGCTGCATCCGCCCGGCATGCTTCCGCGGCTTCGAGGAGCGCTTCCCCGCGGGACTCGGCCTCGTCGAGGTGCCCGGGGTTGGGCACTGGCTCCACTGCGAGGCGCCCGACGAGATCGCCGAGCGGATCGTCGCGTTCCTCAGCGCGCGCTGAGGAAGTCCGCCAACACGCGCGCGGCCGGACTCGGGCGACGCGTCGGGAGCAGCGCGTACCAGTCGCGCGACGGCGGCGGCGGATCGGCCGAGAGACGCACCAGCTGCCCCGACGCGATCTGATGCTCGACGGAGACGAGCGGCACGAGTCCGACGCCGAGGCCCACCATCGCCGCGGCCGCGACCGCCGAGTTCGAGCCGATGGTGGTGACCGGCGGCGTGATGTGCGCGGCCGCGAGGTACTCGTCGACCAGGCGACGCGTGCCCGAGGCCTCCTCACGCACCAGCCAGGTCTCGTCGGCGAGCTCGCGCACCGACACCTTGCCGGCGTGCGCCAGCGGGTGGTCGGGCGCGGCCACCATCACGTGCTCGTTGCGCGCGATGATCGTGCCCTCCAGCGAACCGTCCTCCGGCGGGCGTCCGCCAATGCCGATGTCGGCCCCACGCGAGGCCAACAGGTCGAGGACGAACTCGCGGTTCCCGATCTCGAGCTGAATCGGAATCTCTGGGTGCGCCTCGCGGAACGCGCGCAGGAGCGGTGGCAGCAGCGACTCGGCGGCGGTGTAGACCGCGGCGATGCGGACCGTGGCGCTGACCTTGCTGGCCGCGCTCTGCGCCATGCGGGTACCGAGCTCGAGCAGCCCAAGCGCCTCGATCGCATGCGGGAGGAATGCCTCGCCCGCGGGACTCAGCTTCATACCGCGTCCGTCGCGCTCGGTGAGGGCGACGCCAACCTCCTCGCTCAGCGCGGCGATCGAGCCCGACACCGACGGCTGCGAGACGTGCAGGCGCTCCGCAGCAGCGCGCACGGAGCCGTCCTCGGCGACCGCGATGAACGTGCGCAGCTGGGAGAGTGTCATAGCCATTGGCTTATGAATCTTTCCGCAATACCTGCTGGTTGTCCATGAATTGGTGACGTACCGTTGACGGCATGCAGAATCGCGACCGCCTCCACCGCTCCGAACTCGCCGTCCCCGCCTCGAATCTCCGCATGCTGGAAAAGGCCCCCGACGCCGGCGCCGACATCGTGTTCCTGGACCTCGAAGACGCCGTCGCCCCCGACGACAAGATCCAGGCGCGTCGCAACGCGATCGATGCGCTGCAGTCGCAGGACTGGTCCAAGACGGCCACGTCGGTGCGCATCAACGGCCTCGACACCTACTGGGCGTACCGCGACATCATCGAGATCGTCGAGGCAGTCGGCAATCGGCTCGACATGATCCTGGTGCCCAAGGTGGGTGCGCCATCCGACCTCGAGTTCGTGGCCATGCTCCTGTCGCAGATCGAGCAGGCCTACGGCTACGACCCGATCCCGCTAACGGCGCTGATCGAGACCGCCCCGGGCATGGCCAACGTCGAGGCGATCGCCCGCACGTGCCCTGAGCGCCTGGAGGCCCTCTCCTTCGGCGTGGCCGATTACGCCGCGTCGACCCGTGCGCGCACCGTCGTGATCGGGGGCGTCACGCCGGAGTACGCCGTGCTGACCGACCCCGATCCCAATGGCAGCCGCGAGCTGCACTGGGGCGACCCGTGGCACTTCGCGCTGTCGCGCATGATCGTGGCGTGCCGCGCCAACGGCCTGCGCCCGATCGACGGTCCCTTCGGCGACTTCAGCGACCCTGACGGCTACCGCATGGCTGCCCGTCGTGCCGCCGCGCTCGGCTGCGAGGGCAAGTGGGCGATCCACCCCTCGCAGATCGAGATGGCGAACGAGATATTCTCGCCGCTCCCGGAGGAGATCGACCGTGCGCAGCGCATCATGGTCGCCATGGCCGAGGCTGCCGCGGAGGGCCGCGGCGCCGTCTCCCTTGACGGACGCCTGATCGATGCGGCCTCGATCAAGATGGCCGAGAACGTCGTGCGTCGCGTCGAGCTGCTCGGGTAGCGCATGGCGGTACCGGCCTCCGATCTCGCGCTCGGCACGCTGGCCGGGGACGATGCGCTGCTCGAGCGCCTGCTGTTCGAGGCGATCACGCAGACGGAGGGGCTCGAGATCGTCGCGGGTGTCGAGCGTCTGCACACGCTCGCCGAGCGCGCACGCACGGGTGATGACACCGCGGCCGAGCAGCTGCGGGGCGAGACCGCGCTGTTCGATCGCCGTGCGGCCGGCGCGGTGGCGAAGGCGCTCCTGATGCGGCTCCAGGCGGCCAACCTGTCGGAGGAGCGGGAACGCGTCCGGCGCCTCCAGACTTCCAGCGTGCGCCACGCCTCGCTCGCACACGCGGTCGAGGAGATCGGCTCCCCCGATGCGTTCCGGTCCCACCTCGATGATCTGCACGTGGAGCTGGTGCTGACGATGCACCCCTCGGACGCCACCCGACGCGCGGTGTTGCACAAGCTCCATCGCCTCACCGAGCAGCTCGATGACGTCGATCGCGCGCTCGGACCCGAAGCGCTGGAGCAGGCGCTCGCCGAGGCGCAGGAGACGATCGCCGCCTGGTGGGCGACCGATGAGGTGCGGCGCAGCAGACCGCCGATCGAGGAGGAGATCCGTCGCACGGTCTTCCTCGTGGAGTCTGCGCTCTATGACGCGGCCGCCGACGTGGCGATCGCGCTGGAGCAGCAGCTGGGCTTCCCGCTCACCCGCCCGCCGCTGTCGTTCGTCCAGTGGGCAGGCGGCGACATGGACGGCAACCCCTCCGCGACGGGCGACACCGTGCGGTTCGCCGTGGTGGAGGCGCGCCGCGCCGCTCTGCGACTGATCCGCGACCGAGTGGTAGCCGCCTCACGGCTGCATTCGGAGGCCTCGCGCTACACGGATCCTGCGGCGCTGCTCCTGCTCATCGAGCGCGACGCCACGACGCTCCCCGGCGGCGACGAGGAGGGCGGCGCGTACGCCCACGAGCCGCTGCGACGCAAGCTGCGTCTGATCCGCGATCGCCTCACGTGGACGATGCGTGCACTCGACGAAGACGTCGAGGTGGATCCCGCGTGGACCTACCGCGACGCTTCCACGCTGATCGAGGATCTGCAGGGGGTCCGCGACGCCGCCCCGGGAGCGACGCCATCGCTTGATCGCCTCGTCTGGCAGGCGCGCATCTTCGGCCTGCACCTGCTGGAGGTCGATATCCGACTGCACGCGCGCGAACTGGGCGAGGCGGTGGATGCGCTGCTGCCAGAAGCAGCGGGACTGACCGGCACCGCTCGTGTACGCCACATCGCAGACGCGATTGCATTGCAGGCAGGCGTGGTGGCGGACGCACCGCCTGACGACCTCCGCGCAGCGCTCTCGCTGAGTGAGGCAGCGCGGCTGCGCGAGGCATTCGGCTCGACCCCGCTCCGCTCGCTCGTGATCTCGGGCTGCGAGGCACCGGAGGACATTCTGGCGGCGACGTGGCTCCTGCAGCGGGCCGGGCTGCACGAGGTTCCGGTGGTACCGCTGTTCGAGTCGGGCTCCTCCCTGCGGCACGCCACCGGCATCGCCGACGCAGTGCTGGCCGAGCCCTCCTTCCGGGCGCACATCGACGCCACCGGCTCGCGCTTCGAGGTCATGCTCGGTCACTCCGACGGCGGCAAGGAAGAGGGCTTCATCGGCGCCCAGTGGCGTATCTGGCGCGCGCAGGAGGACCTCGTGGCGGTCTGCCGCCGTCACGGCATCGGGTTTCGCGCTTTTCACGGCCGTGGTGGCTCGCCCGCTCGCGGCGCGGTGCCACCGGCCGAGATCGCCCGCGCCCTGCCGGCGGGAGCAGCCAGCGGTGGCCTGCGCCTCACCGAGCAGGGCGAGGCAGCACGATCGAAGCTGGCGCACCCCGTCCTGGCCCGGCGCGCGCTGGAGCAGATCCTCTCCGGGGCGGTGATCGCCGCCACGAGAGACGCCGACGACGCCGTGGCCGAGGGGTGGCGCGAGGAGATGGACCGGCTCGCCGACGCGGGTCGCACCGCGTGGCGCGATTTGCTCGACGACCCCGCGTTTCCCGCCGTCTTCACGACGACCACACCGATCGGGCTCGCCGACGACCTCAAGCTCGGATCGCGCCCTGCCCGGCGCGCATCGGGCAGCGCCGACAGCCTGCGCGCGATCCCTTGGGTGATGGCATGGACGCAGACGCGCGTGCTCGTCCCCGCCTGGTTTGGCGCAGGATCAGCCCTGGCCGGCGGCGATGTCGAGCTCCAACGCGCCATGCGGACCTCCTGGCCGCAGTTCCGCGCGATCATCTCGACACTCGAGGCCGCGCTGTTCCGTACAGATCTGTCGTTCGCCAACGACTACCTCGCCATCAGTCTCGCCCCGGATGCCGTGCGCATCTGGGAGGCCATCCGCGCGGAGCACGCGATCACGGAAGCAGCCGTGCTGGCAATCACCGGCGAAACGCAGCTGTACGAGCGTCGTCCGGAGCTGCGTGAGCGACTCGCGCACCGCAATCCGTGGATCGATCCGCTCAGTGCGATCCAGACCGACCTGCTGCGACGTCTCGAGGCCGGTGACGAATCGGTGCGCCAGCCCCTGCTCACGACGATGGCCGGCATCGCCGCAGGCGTGCAGTCTGTCGGCTGATGCATTCATAGGCATTTGCCTAACCACATTCTGATAAATCAGTATGGAAGTTATGGAACGGCGACCATAGACTGACTC
>JBPCSK010000330.1:0-1035 GCA_051007275.1 Gaiellales bacterium
GCGAAGCCGTTCTCGAAGTCGCGGGCCACGGCGAAGCCGATGAAGATCCCGCCGAACCTCGACGACTGGAACAGCACGAACACGTACTGGAACGACGTGTAGCCCGGCGCGTAGTCGAAGCCCGGGATGCGATTGAGGTCCGACAGCCCGCCGGCGAACGCGGCGAAGAACAGCATGGGGAACAGGAGCCCGGGAATGATCAGCGCCGGGTTGGTGAAGAACGCACGGCTCTGGCGTGCGGCGATGCCGCTGACGCCGCCCCACCAGGTGGCGAAGCCGGTCATGTCCGCTGCAGCCTTCCGCGCAGGGCGACGGCCGAGAGCAGGATGCCGAGGATGGAGATCCCCAGCGCCACGGCGAAGCCTGCGGCGAGCGTGGGCCAGTCCCAGCCCGTGATGATCAGGCTGCGCACGGCATCGACGAGGTACGTGATCGGGTTGACGGTCGCCGCCCAGCGGAACCACGTGATCGGGATCAGGTCGAGCGGCAGGTTGATGGTGCTGAGGAACAGCAGGACGAAGAGGACGGGGAAGAGGCCCTGGACGGCCTCGCCGTTGCCGGTGCGCAGGGCCGCTGCGACGCCGAGGGCGCCGAATCCGATCGCCATCAGGATGACGAGGAGGTACAGGACGACGACGCCGCCGATCCCGGAGGCGATCGTCGCCCCGCCGAGGAAGCCCGCGGCGAGATAGCACGTCGCCTGGAACACGCCGAGCACGAGCGCGGCCCCGCTCATCGGGGTGAGGGCGAGCCGGTTGAGGAAGCCCGTGTCGATGTCGGTAGCGAGGTCGGTACCCGCGCCGCCGGTCGCGAAGATCGCGCCCTGCATGAACGTCACGGACAGCGCGAAGTCGAAGTACGAGACGTCGGGGAAGCCCGGCAGGTTCTCCGCCGCGTGCAGGCCGCCCGACGAGACGAACAGCAGCATGATCGGGAAGACGCTCGCGGGGATGATCGCGGCAGGCTGGCGCAGCGTCCGGCGCACGGAGCGCTCGGAGATGACCCGGACCTGGAGGGCGAGCGCGCTCACTGCTC
>JBPCSK010000331.1:0-3061 GCA_051007275.1 Gaiellales bacterium
GGTGGCGCCTATGAGAACGACGGCGTTGTCGTCGCTGTCGAAGCCCTGCGCCGGGTCGGAGATGTCGTTGAGGACGATCAGGTCGACTCCCTTGCGCTCGCGCTTCTCGCGGGCGCGGTCGATGTCCTCGGAGTCCTCGGCGGCGAAGCCGATGATCGTCTGGTGCGGCTGACGATGCTTGGCGATGCCGGCGAGGATGTCCTCGGTCGGCTCGAGGCGCAGGTCCCAGGCGTCGGTGCGGGCGCGCTTGGTGTCCGCGGTCTGGGCCGGCCGGAAGTCGGCGACGGCGGCGGCCATCAGGATGATGTCGGCCGTCTTCGCGTGCTCGGTGGTCGCGTGTTGGAGGTCGGCGGCCGTCGGCGCGTCGATCTGGGTGCCGCCGAGCGGGCGGACGAGGGTGTTGCTGAGGATCGTCGTCACCTCCGCGCCACGGGCCAGTGCCTCGTCGGCGAGGGCGACGCCCATCTTGCCGCTCGAGCGATTGCCGAGGAAGCGCACGCTGTCGAGCGGCTCGCGCGTGCCGCCCGCGGTGATCAGGACGCGCTTGCCGGTGAGGCTGCCGTCGCCGAGCAGCATGCGGATCGCCTGGGTGATGCGGTCGGGCTGGGCGAGACGGCCCGGGCCCTCCTCGCCCTCGGCGAGCTGGCCGTCCTCGGGGCCGACGACGATCGCGCCGCGGGCCTTGAGGGTCTCGATGTTCTGCTGGGTGGCCGGATGCAGCCACATGCGGTGGTTCATCGCCGGCGCGATCAGCAGCTGGCCGGCCAAGGCGAGCGCGCTCTCGGCGACCACGTCGTCGGCAAGGCCATGGGCGAGGCGGGCGATGGTGTTCGCGCTCGCGGGGACGACGGCCATGACCCTCGCGGCGCGGGCCGCGTCGAGATGCGGATAGATCGGGCCGTTCGGATCGGGATCGTCCGTCAGGACGTGACGGCGGCTCAGGCCCGCGAACGTCGTCTCGCCCACGAACTTCTGGGCGGCGCGGGTCATCGCGACCTGGACGGGGACGTCGACCTTGACCAGGCCACGCACGACCTCGCAGGCGCGATAGGCCGCGATACCGCCCGTGACGGCAAGCAGGACAGGCGCAGGCCCATCCGGCGGGACTACGACTCGGTGGTCTCCCACGCGATCTTGTCCGCCGCGACTTCCTCGAGGGCCATCGTCAGATAGTTCTTCGAGCGCGACTCCACCATCGGCGGCGCGTACTGCTTCTCCGCGATGAACTCGCCCTCGCCGAGCTGCCGGTGATAATCGTTCAGCTCGCGGGCACGACGGCTGGCGACAAGCACCAGCGCGTACTTCGAGGGAACAACTGCGGTCAGATCGTCAATCTTCGGATGGATCATGAAGGTCGGAGGCTCCAGGCAGGTGTCGCGCACAACGCGGCGACTGGCACAAGGTAGCAGCGGTGCGGGAGTCGGGGTGCGGTAGGTGGGGCAGCCGCCGCGCTTGACAGATGCCGGACTCCACCCTAGTGTGCGGAAACTAGAAGGAAATATTATCCGATGATCACCGACACCCCACCCACTCCGATTCCCGCTGAGGACATCGACGCACTGCAAACCTGCGCGCTGGCGATCGGCGCCGATGCCGCACGCGAATCGGGCAATGAGGCTCGCAGTCGGCGACTCGCCGCCTATCGGCTGTTCCGGCAGATGATGATCGCGCACGCGCGTACCGCTGAGTGGCGCGGCAACCCGATCGTGCAGGAGCTGCTGCTCGAAGTACTCACGCTCGAAGCCGACATCGAAGCGGACGAGAACGGCCTCGACCTCGACTGGCACGTCCGCGAGAACCTCGACCGCATCTCGCAGATCGTCGAGCTGCTGCGCCGCAACCACGAGCACGCCGCCCTCGACGACGCGCCGACGGCCGCGCGATTCGTAGTCGCCGAACTCGCCGGCGCGCGCGACGAGGACATCGCCGAGATCTGCGGTGTGGAGACGCGAACGATCCGCAATTGGCGCAAGCACCAGCCGGGCACGATCCGCGTCAACGGCGATCGCGTCGTGCTCGCCGCACAGCTCGTCTATGACCTGCGCGGGACCATCACGGCGCCGGGGATCGCACGCTGGTTTCGACGCCCCCGCCACCAGCTCGACGGGCGAACGCCGCTCGACCTCATGAGCGAGAACATCGACACGGCAGCCGAGCCGCTCCGAGACCTCTCACGGAGCGTCCGTGGCCAGCTCGCGGCCTGACCCAGGCGCTGCCGCCACACCGATCGTGGCGTACCGGCAGTGCGCCCCGGGCATGGATCCCCTCTGGTCTGCCCCGCTCGCCTTCGTCCACCCCACCCAACCGCCGGCACGCTGGAACAGCCGCGGCGAGCTCGCGCAGTACGCGGCACTGCACGTCGACGCGGCCTGGGCAGAGCTGATCCGCCACGAGGATCTCTCGACAGACGACGCCGCGTACTACCGGCGATCGATCTGGATGCTGCGGATCACGGAGCTACGCATCGCAGACCTCAGCACCTTCGATCGCGCCGAGCACTGCGGGATCCACCCAGCAGTCCTCGTCGGCGATGACCACGAACCGTGCCGCACCCTCCGCGTGGAGCTCGAAGCCGCGGGCTACACCGGCGTCCTCGCACCAAACGCGGCACTCCCGGGCGAGACGAGCATCACGCTCTTCGGCCCCCGCACCGTCGCCGCCCCGCACGAACGCATCCCTGAGCGGCTGCGCGGCGTCTACGTCGAGGCGTCGCTGATCGCAGAGGAGGCTCTCGTCCCAGCACGACTCCTCACGTCGACGCGCCGGCACGGCGACGCACACAGTGCGCTCGACAGCTGGCGAGACGCGACGTAGGGCCCGTCGACCTCGCGCCCATCGCCCGCGCCACCCGTAGCCCCCATCCGCGCGCAACGCTCGTCAGAGGCACACGGGGACGGCCTCAACCAGCCTTCAGAGCGACACGTCGTAGCCCGGCTCGAGAACGAGGGACGACGCCGGCACCATCCACGAATCGCGAGCGTTCGCACAGGGGAACGGCTCAATACGCATGAGCCGCTCACCGTCCACGCCGATCGGCCCGGCGTCATTGAGCACCGTGTAC
>JBPCSK010000332.1:0-9557 GCA_051007275.1 Gaiellales bacterium
CAAACAGGCGACAGGCTACCAGCGCAGCGCAGCCGGGACTCCGCACCTGACGGAGGGATTCGAAAGCGCCGTTGACGATTACACCGCGCGCGTGGCCAGCATCCGCGCGAGGAACTTCTGCGTCTCCGGCTCCTGCGGATTCTCGATCATCTGGCGCCCGGTGCCGCGCTCGACGACGCGACCCCGATGCAGGAAGCAGACCTCGTCGGCGACGTCGCGCGCGAAGGCCATCTCGTGCGTGGCGATCAGCATCGTCATGCCACCCTCCTTGAGCTCGCGCACCACCTCGAGGACCTCACCCACGAGCTCGGGATCGAGGGCGCTCGTGATCTCGTCGAGGAGAAGGGCACGGGGCCGCGTGGCGATCGCGCGGATCAGCGCGACGCGCTGCTGCTGGCCGCCCGAGAGCTGATCCGGATAGTCGCGCTCGCGGTCGCCGAGGCCGAATCGGGCGAGCAGGGCGCGGGCCTCGTCGACGGCCTCCGCCTTCGGGATGCCGTGGGCCTTGACCGGTGCGAGGGTGATCTGATCCAGCACGTTCATGTGCGGGAACAGGTTGAAGTGCTGGAAGACCATCGCGAGCGAGCGGCGCACGCGCTGCGGATCGACCGAGGGGTCGGTCACGATCTCGCCGTCGAGCACGATGTCGCCGTCGTCGATGTCGACGAGCAGGTTGATGCACCGCAGCAGCGTCGACTTGCCCGAGCCCGATGCGCCGATCATCACGACGGCCTTGTGCTCCTCCACCCGGAGGTCGATGCCCTGCAGCACCTGCATGTCGTCGAACTGCTTCGTGACGCCCTGGATCTCGAGCACCGGCGGGGTCATCGACGCGCCTCCTCGAGCCGCCGACGCCCGCGGTCGCGCTTCTGCATGCGATCGAGAAACAGCGATAGCGGCACCGTCACGATCACGTACAGCGAGGCCGCGGCCAGGAGCGGCGTGTAGTTGAACGTCGAGGCCGCGTCGATCTGCGCGACCCGAAAGGCCTCGACGATGCCGAGGACGGAGACCAGCGCGACATCCTTCTGCAGCGAGATGAAGTCGTTGAGCAGCGGCGGGATGACGTTGCGCACCGCCTGCGGCAGGATCACGAAGCGCATCGCCTGCGCGCGTGACAGGCCGACCGCGAGCGCCGCACCGCGCTGCCCCGGGTGCACCGAGTCGATGCCCGCGCGGAACACCTCCGACACGTACGCGGTGTACGACATCGTCAACGCGATCGCGGCAAGGACGATCGGGTCATTCGGCACGCCGGGCAGCGCCAGCGCGGGGATGCCGAAGCCGATCAGATACACGACGAGGATCGTCGGGATGCCGCGGAAGAGATCGGTGCACACTGCGCCGATCAGGCGGAACGGATAGAGCGCCGGCGCCCGCGTCGAGCGCAGCACCGCGACGAGGAGGCTGAAGATCAGGACGAGCACCTCGACGACGAGGAAGAGCTTCACGTCGATCCAGAAGCCCCGCAGGATGTCCGGAAACGACGTGCGAAACGCGTCAACGGAGAAGAACGTCTCCTGGACGACAGGCCAGCCCTGCCGCGTCGTCACCAGCAGGATGCCGCCGCCGATCACGACGACCGTGGAGAGTGCGGCGATCAGCGCGTTGCGGCGATCGCTGCGCCGGCGTGCCGCCGCCCGGACCTCCCGACGACTGATGGGCTCGGCGCTCATGGGAGGAAGCTCGGTGCCGCGCCCCGCCATGGGACGCGGCGCCGATTGCCTACTTGAGCTCGGGCGCTCCGGCCTGCTCGGCCATCCACGTCATCGTGAGATTGTCGAGCGTGCCGTCGGCCTTCATCGCGTCGAGCGCCTTGTTGACGCAGGGCGTCAGCTCCGACCCCTTCTGGAGCAGCGCGCCCCACTGATCGCCGCCCGGCGCGTTGAACTGGCCGGCGACGACGCTGTTGTCGAGCACGGCGGCCGTCAGGTACAGCGCGGTCGGCAGGTCCGTGACGATGGCGTCGTCCTGCTTCTGCTTGAAGGCGGCGACGACGTCGTTCGAGTTGTTGAACACCTTCGGCTCCGCCGTCGGCTTGATCAGCGACGTGGTCGCATCAAGGCTCGTCGTACCGACCTGCACGCCGATCACGGCGCTCTGGAAGTCGGCCAGCGTCGTCTTGCCCACCAGCGGCGAGCCCTTGGCGACGATGATCGCCTGCGGCGCGGTGTAGTACGGCGTCGAGAAATCGACGACCTTCTGCCGCGCGTCGGTGATCGAGATCTGGTTGACATCGAAGTCGAACGTCTTGTCGCCCGGCGCGTACGAGGAGTCGAACGGCACGACGACCCACTTGACCTCGTCGGGCGCGAAGCCGAGCTGCTTGGCGATCGCATACGCCACGGCGCTCTCGAAGCCCTTGCCATTCGACGGATCATCGTCCTCGAAGTACGGCGGATAGGCGGGCTTATCGGTGCCGACGGTCAGCTGACCGGCGTTCTTGAGCGCGAGCTGGTCCTTGGCGCACGTATCGGCCGCGGCCGACGAGGCGGCCGTCGTGTCCGCGGCGGCGGAGGACGAGGAGCCGGAATCACTGCCGCCGCACGCTGCGAGGAGCGCGGCGAGACCGATCAGGAGAAGCGCGGGAACAACACGGAGCTTGGACATCGATACCTCGGATGGACAGGTGGGCGCACCGGGACGGCTGGACTGTACCCGAAACGCGAGCCTCGATCCCCGCTTGACGAGGTCTAGGGATGCCTCGACCGCGGATGCGCTGCGCCGTTCGCTAGCGTGCATCGGTGCCCACCACCCTGCCAGCTGATGCGCCGCGTTCCAAGCGCCGCGCCGCGTGGCTGAGCGTCGCGCTGACCGGCTCGAGCGTTGCCGTGAAGGGCGCCGTCGCTGTCGCAACCGGCTCCTCGGCGATCCTGGCCGAGACCGCGCACTCGTTCTCCGACCTCCTGGCGGCGCTGATCGCGCTCGCGGCTGTCCGCGCCGCGGATCGACCGCCGGACCCGAAGCACCCGTTTGGACACCAGAAGCTCGAGCACGTCTCGGCCGTGATCGAGGGACTGATCCTGATCGTCGTCGCGCTCTTCGTCGTGCTCCAGTCCGCACGCTCCTTTGGCGAGCCCGTCGAGAACTCCGCGCTCGGCATCATCGTGATGGGCGTCTCCGCCGGCGCCTCGTTCTTCGTCGCCCGCCGCGTATCACGCGTGGCCAGGTCGTCGCACTCCGCCGCGCTCGAGGCCGACTCCGCGCACATCGCCGCCGACGTGTGGTCGAGCGTCGGCACGGCAGCAGCGCTGATCGTGATCGCCGTGACGGGCTGGGTCGAGGTCGATTCCATCTTCGGCATCGCCATCTCGGCCTGGGTCGCCGCGACCGGCGGCCGACTGGTCCTGAACGGCGTCCGCGTGCTCGTCGATGAGACGGTCTCGCAGGACGACCTCGACACGATCCGCGACGCGCTCGAGCGCACCCGCCCCGCCGGCGTGATCAGCTATCACCGACTGCGCGCCCGCCGCTCCGGCGCCGTGCGCCATGTCGACGTCCACGTCGTCGTTGATCCGCAGATGACCGTCGCCGCAGCGCACGTGATCACCGACCTGATCGAGGCATCGCTCGAGGAGCGACTGCCGTCTGCTGACGTCGTCGTGCACGTCGAGCCCGCCGGCTCGGAACCCGAACCGGACGCCCTGGACTAGAAGGCCGCGCGGAGTTCACCTTTGCGTTGGGGTCAGGCACCAACGCAACGTTGAACGACCGATGGGGTCAGAGGGCGCCGCCGGCGGCCGGCGGGGCCGTCGTGTCGACCTCGCCGGTGGCCTTGGCGGCCTGGCGCGTCAGGTAGTCCTCAACCAGCAGGACGTTCGAGCCGGCGTGGTCGATGATCTTGAGCAGATCATTCATCGACGAGACCTCCTCGACCTGCTCCTTGAGGAACCACTGCATGAACTGCTCAGCCTGGAAGTCGCTCTCCGCACGCGCGGCATTCGCGAGCGCCGTGATCTGCTCCGTGACGCGCTTCTCCTGCGTCAGCGCCAGCTCAACCGGCTCCTTCGCACTGCCGAACTCGGAGCGCGGCTGGGCCACCCCCGGCAACTCGACCGTGCGATCCGTGTCCATCTGGAACTTGAGCAGCATCATCGCGTGATTGCGCTCCTCGACCGCCTGGCGGTAGAAGAAGTCGGCGAGCTCCGGCAGCGTCTGCTGCTCGAACCAGGCGGCGACCGCAATGTACTGCTGGGAGGCGGAGAACTCGTTGCCGACCTGATCGGCGAGGAGCGAGGAGAAGTCAGTGGCCATGCCCCAACCCTAGCCGCGGTTCGCGCGCAATGCGGTCGCCAGCGCACCTGAGAAGCGCGAGCTGTTCCGTCTATGAGCCTGTGAGACGGCTGAGGCGGTCGGCGGGCGTGGAACGTGCGTACGCATGACGTACGGCGAAGCCGGGCGTCAGACGTGCGCAGGTGGCACGTACGCCCGCAGCTGGTCCCGACCAGGGCGTACGTGCCCAGTGCGCATGTCTGACGCCCGCGGCTATGCCGCGTACGTCATGCGTACGCACTGTTCACGCCCGCCAAAGCGGAACCTCACGCACGCACTGAGCTGTCGCACAGACTCGCGGGCGGAACAGCGAGCCGGCTGCGTGCGTCCTGGATTGGCGGTTGGGCTGTGGGCTACGCAGCCCAGTCGAGGGCGTCGCCCTCATCCACGTCGAACCACTGCCGCATCGGCACGACGTGCCCCTGGTTGGTCGGCTCCTCGACCCGCACGTAGTCGTTCGGCAGGTAGTCCCGCAGCGGCATCGCCTGCTCGAGCTGCGCGTTGCGCTGACGCAACGCGAGATGCTCGGCTATGGCATCTGTCAGAACGGTCCGGTTGAAATCCTCCGTCGACACGAGATCCTCCTTCTCGCGGTGCAACGCGACAAATGTATCGAGCAGGGTCCCCGACATCCGTCCGACGCATCGACTAGGACCGTAGTCGCGGGTACGCTCGCTTCATGAAAGTCGTCGGCATCATCATCGGCGGGCTGATCGCCCTCGTCGCGTTGCCCGTTCTCGCGATCGGCATCGGCATCGTCGGCTGGATCGGTGACGGCGACGGGCTCGACATCCCGCTCAATGGCCTGGACGCTCCGGCCAAGGTCGTCGCGATCGTCTCGCCGAAGTTCAGCATCAAGGCCTCTGACATCCCGTCGCAGGTCGAGGACGCCTCCGTGACGTTCCACATCACACCGAAGCCCGGCGGTGCGCCGATCTTCATCGGCCTCGCACCTGCGAGCCACATCACGAGCTACCTGCGCAACACGACCATCGCGCACCTCGAATCGGCCGATGCGGCCGCGGGCGGCACCGCGCAGGCACCAAGCGCCACGGACGTCGCGTCCGGCAACGGCGCCGACGTGAAGCTCGTCGTCGAGCCCGGCAGGCGCACGCACGTCGCCGCGCCCGCCACGAAGCGCTTCTGGACGCGGCAGGCCGACAGCGCGACGGGCGACATCACGCTCTCGCTCGCCGATCTCGAGGGGAAGGACGTGCGCATCGTGGTGATGCGGACCGACGGCAAGCCGGGCATGGCGGTCGACGCGTCGATGAGGTTTCATGCGCCGATCCTCAAGACGGTCGGCTGGTGGCTCCTCGGCATCGGCCTCGCGGTCGGTCTGATCGGCGTCGGCCTGATCATCTGGATGATCGTGCTGATGGGGCGCCCGAAGAAGCTGCCGGTCGCTCCCGCGGCGGCAGCCGCCTCCGAGCCGGTCCCACCCCTGCCGCCGACGCCCGCGTCTCCGGCGAGCACGCCGCCGCCCGCCGTCGACACGTCGCCGGCCCCGCCGCCGCCCGGCGACGACGCCCCCTCATCCTGACGAGTTCGTCTACCCTCCGTCGTGGCCGTGCTAGGCGGGGAGTTCGCGGTACCCTCGACCGGCAATCCGCTTCAGCCGGGCACCAATCCCCTCTCTCGGGGGGAACAAGGAGTACGTGGCACCACCAGGAGCGTTGATGGTCAGGTCCCGCGCGATCGGCAACCTCGAACCGTGTCAGGGCCGGAAGGCAGCAGCACTCAGAGAATCCGCCGGTGCGCCGCGGTCCCGCCTGATCGGAGCGATCGGCCGGTGAAACGGACAGACCGGTTCCCCACAACAGAGGGTGCACGGCCGCTACGTCTCCTCCGCGGACCTCGGGTCCGCGGAGGGCGCGTCGCGCCTGCGAGCGGCTGGTAGGCTCACAGCGTGTCCGCGCTCTACCGCCAGTACCGCCCGCAGGACCTCGCGCACGTCGTCGGCCAGCGCCACGTCGTGCAGACCCTGACGAACGCCATCGAGCAGGGCCGCGTGCGTCACGCGTACCTATTCGCTGGTCCGCGCGGCACCGGCAAGACGTCGCTGGCGAAGATCCTCGGCAAGTCGCTCAACTGCCAGGCCTTCGACGCGCCGACGACCACGCCGTGCCTCGAATGCGAGTCGTGCAGGACGATCGCCGACGGCACCGCGCTCGACGTGCTCGAGCTCGACGCAGCGAGCAACCGTGGCATCGACGACGTCCGCGAGATCCGCGACCGCGTGAATCAGCAACCGGTGCTGGGTCGCTACCGCGTCTACATCCTCGACGAGGCCCACTCGCTCACGACCGATGCCGCCAATGCGCTGCTGAAGACGCTCGAGGAGCCCCCGCCGCACGTCGTGTTCATCCTCTGCACGACCGAGCCGCATCGCCTGCCCGACACCGTGCGTGGACGCTGCCAGTCGTTCGCCTTCCTGCGCCCCACGCCCGACGAGCTGCTGGAGGCGCTGCGTCGCATCAGCGATGCCGAGTCGATTCGTGCTGACGACGACGCGCTGCGCCTGATCGCCCGCCACGCCGGTGGCTCGTTCCGCGATGCGATCTCATCGCTCGACCAGCTGTCCTCCGCCAGCGGCGGCACGATCGACTCGGCCTCTGCCCAGACGATCCTCGGCGTCGTCGACGACGAGGTGCTGACGCAGCTGATTGACGCCGTCAATGCCGGCGATGCCCGCAGCGCGCTCGTGCTGCTCGACGAGCTCGTCGAGGGCGGCCAGGACCTGAGCCGACTGATCCGCGACCTGATCGATCGTCTCCGCGCCGTGCTGCTCACGCTCGAGCTCGGCGCGCCGCCGCGCAGCGCGATGCTCGGCACGACGGTCGAGGACGCGGTCAAGCGCGCCGCCACGCAGATGACCGAGGGCGCGGCGATCGGGCTGATCGATGGCCTGCTCGATGCCGAGGGCTCGCTGCGCAGTGGCGCCGATGCGCGCCTCGCGCTGGAGATCCTACTGATCAAGGCCGCACGTCCCGCCGGCGACCGCACCCTCGACGGCGCGCTGCGCCGCATCGAGGCGCTCGAAGGCGGCGCCCCGGCACGCGTTGCCGCACCGCTGCCGCCGGTCGAGGCGCCGGCCGCTCCGGCACCGGCGGCGCCCGCTCCCCCCACTGCTCCGCCGGCCAGCGCTCCACCAGCCGCTGCCACGCCCGCCCTCCCCGCAGAGGCCGCACCGCCGTGGGACGCTCCTGCTGCGACGCCACCCGCGGCGCCGCTCGTCGAGCCGGAGTCGTTCCACGCCGATGATGAGGATGCGCCATCGCCCGTCGCAGCGACGCCGCCGGCTGACATCGCCGCTCCCGAGCCCATCGCGACACCGACGCCCGTCGCCGAGACGCCCGCGCCTCCCACCCCGCCGCCCGCCGCGCCGCCGCGCGAGCCCGCCGGCGACCTCAACCTGCCGCCGGCCGAGCTGCGCGATGTCTGGGACGAGGCGCTCTCGCGCGTCTCGCCGAAGCTGCGCTCCATGCTGATGCCCGCCTCGCCGCTGCGCGTCGAGCGCGGCGCCGTCGTCGTGGCCTTCCCCAGCGCGAGCCAGTTTCAGAAGAGCCAGGCCGACCGCGAGCAGAACCGGCACGAGCTCGCCGCCGCCCTGACCGCGTCGCTCGGCGCCGAGGTGCGCGTGGTCCTCGAGACCGCTGACGATGCCGGGCCGCCGCCGCCGATGGCCGCGCCGCCCGCAGAGGTGCCGCCCGCTGCGCCCGCAGAGCCCGTCGCCGAGGTGGATCTCAGCGTCGTGCACTCCGAGGATTACGACGGCACCCTCGACGACCCGCACACCCGCGAGGAGGAGTTCGTCCGCAACCTCGTGGAGACTCTGGACGCCAGCGAAGAGGAGATCGGATGAACCAGAAGGCGATGATGAAGCAGATCCAGCAGATGCAGGCGGCCATGGCCACCGCACAGCAGGAGCTCGCCGTCCTCGAGGTGACCGGCCAGGCCGGCAATGGTCTCGTGACTGCCACGTGCACCGCCGCCGGCGAGTGGCGCGGCATCACCATCGACCCGAAGCTGCTCGATCCCGACGATCCGGACATGGTGCAGGATCTCGTGCTGGCCGCACTCAACGACGCCAAGAACCAGGCCGAGGCAGCGCAGCAGTCGCGCCTTGGCCCGCTGACGCAGGGCATCAACCTGCCGGGGTTCTAGCCGGCGTGCTCCCGCCCTCTGCCGAGGCGCTCGTCCGCGAGCTGACGCGGCTGCCCGGCGTCGGGCGACGCTCGGCACAGCGCCTCGCCGTGCATCTCCTGCGCGTGCCCGAGGGCGACGCCCTCGCCCTCGCCACGGCAATCGAGGAGGCGCGGGCGCGCATCCAGCCATGCCCCGAATGCTTCGGGTTCGCCGAGGACGGCCTGTGCCCGATCTGCCGCGACACGCGGCGCGACGAGACGACCCTCTGCGTCGTTGAGGCGCCGCAGGATGTCGACCCCATCGAGCGCTCCGGCGCCTTCCGCGGGCGCTACCACGTGCTCGGCGGCGCGCTATCGCCCCTCGACGGCGTGGATCCGGAGGACCTCACGATCCGTCAGCTCGTCGCGCGCGTCGAGCGCGGTGGCATCAGCGAGGTGATCGTCGCGACGAACCCGACGATGACGGGCGAGGCCACCGCCGCGTACATCGCGGGTCTGCTGCGAGAGCGCACGCGCATCACGCGCCTCGCCAGTGGGCTACCCGTCGGCGGCGACCTCGAGTTCGCCGACGAGGTGACGCTTGGGCGCGCCCTTGAGGGTCGTCGCTCGATCGACGCCTGACTGAGTCGTGAAATACCACGCTCTGCAACCCTGCGAGGCGTTATGGCAGCACGCGCAGAGCAGGATTTCGACACCGTCGTGATGAAGTTCGGCGGCTCGTCCGTCGCCGATGCGGAGAAGATCCAGAACGTCGCGAAGCGCATGGTCGCCATGCGCGAGCGCGGCAAGCGTGTCGTCGGCACCGTCTCAGCAATGGGCAAGACGACCGATGGCCTCATCGAGCTCGCCAACCAGGTCTCGAGCGACCCGAACGGCCGCGAGATGGACATGCTCCTGTCGACCGGCGAGCGCATCTCGTGCGCCCTCGTCGCGATGGCGATCCACGACCTCGGCTACGAGGCCGTCTCGCTGACGGGCTCACAGGCCGGCATCGAGACCGACGCCGCTCACACCAAGGCCAAG
This sequence comes from Gaiellales bacterium, assembly GCA_051007275.1. Taxonomy (GTDB): domain Bacteria; phylum Actinomycetota; class Thermoleophilia; order Gaiellales; family F1-60-MAGs149; genus F1-60-MAGs149. The sequence goes on from JBPCSK010000332.1 coordinate 9,444, forward strand.
ATCACGAAGATCCGCGCGGACCGCGTCGTCGAGGCGCTCGACGACGGCAAGATCGTCCTCGTCGCGGGCTTCCAGGGCGTCTCGCCCGAGACGAAGGACGTCACCACGCTCGGG
>JBPCSK010000333.1:0-3892 GCA_051007275.1 Gaiellales bacterium
TCTCGGGCGCGGGCGTGGGTCCAGTGAACCTCCACGTCACGCCGAACTGGCGCCCGCAGGGCATCCTCGAGTCGGACCCTCCGCGGCACACGCCGATGCGCACCGCCATGACCGGCGTGATCGCGCCGCGCAAGATGCGCGCCCTGCGCCCGGGCTTCGACGCCTTCGCCGCGGAGCTGGCCGACCGGGTCGTGGCGCAGGGCGATGTCGACCTCGTGCACGACATCGCCGAGACCTTCACGCTGCGCGTGTTCGGCGATGCCGTCGGGATTCCGCGCGAGGGACGCGAGCAGCACCTCGTGCGCCACGGCGCGATGAACTTCAGCTACTTCGGCCCTGACAACGAGCGCCACCGGTGGTACGTCGAGGAGGGCCTCGACACGATCGACTACGTGATGGAGAACTGCGCGCGCGAGAACCTCACGCCCGACGGCATGGGCGCGCAGATCTGGGAGTACGCCGACCAGGGCGTGATCCCCGCCGAGCAGGCCGTGCTGCTGGTGCGCGCGATGCTGTCGGCCGGCCTCGACACGACGATCCAGGCGATCGCGATCACGCTCAAGCTGCTCGCCGAGCACCCCGAGCAGTGGGCGCAGGTCCACGCCGATCCGAGTCTGGCCAAGTTCGCGATCGACGAGGCGCTGCGCTTCGACTCGCCGTTCCAGTCGTTCTTCCGCACGACGAGCCGCGATGTCGAGATCGATGGCATGCACCTGCCCGCCGGCACGAAGGTGCTCTTGCTGCTCGGGGCGGCCAATCGCGACCCGCGGCGCTGGGGCGACGACGCCGACCGGTTCGACATCGCGCGCAACGCGGGCGGCCAGCTGTCGTTCGGCATGGGCATCCACCAGTGCGTGGGCCAGCCGATCTCGCGGCAGGAGTCCGACGCGATGCTGTCGGAACTCGCTCGGCGCGTCGCGCGCCTCAAGCTGACCGACGACCCCACGCCGTTCGTGCACAACACGCTGCGCGGGTGGGTGTCGGCGCCGGCGCGACTCACCGCGGCGTAGGCACTCCTCCACGGCCGTCGTGCTGGCCGCTCGAGCCCCGCATGGAGGGCGCTACTCCCACCAGGCGGGCAGGAACTGCACGGATGCGGCGATGTACCACGCGCCGAACAGCACGCTGGCGAGGCCGAGCGGCACCACAAGCCGGCCGCTGCCGAAGCGCGTCGAGCCGCGCGCGGCGAGCACCCCCATCCCGGCCGAGCACAGCGACATCGACGCCGCCGTGCCGACGACGAAGAGCAGGAGCGCGACGATCGCGAGCTTCGGATCGGCGACGCCGGAGAGGAGCAGCAGCGTGGCGCCGGCACTGCCGGCCGTACCGTGCATGAGTCCGACGCCAAGCGCCGTGGAAGGCGACCGACCGGCTGACGGCGCATGGCGATGCCCGCGCAGGAGGCGGATGCCGAGCACCACGATCACGCACCCGACGGCCACCTCGACCGCAACGCGGAGCGACTCGGGCAGCAGGCGCGCGAGCAGGATGATCGGCAGGCCGAAGACCACGATCGCCGCACCATGGCCGAGCCCCCAGGCGAGGCCGAGTCGGGCGGCTCCGCGCCCATCGCCGTCGCGTACCGCGAGTCCCGCCACGGCGGTGAGGTGATCCGGATCCGTGGCGTGGCGTAGGCCGAGCAGGAGTGCGATCGCCGTCGCGAAGAGCAGCGGGTGATGCCCGGCCAGCCCGGCGATCAGCTCATCGACCGACGTCATGTGACGAGTCCTCCACCGCGTGCATAGAAGAACTTATACACAACATAAGTATTCATGTAGAGTGGTCGCCATGTGCGACACCCAGTATCTCCTTCACTCTCATCACCACGGCCCCGAGTTCATCCTCGACACGCCGCACATGCGCGAGTTCATCGATGAGGTCAAGGCCGCGATCGCCGAGGGCGGCCGCGTGGAGGACGCGATCGAGCGGCTCAAGCCGGCGTTCACGGAACTCATGAACGATCCGCACTGGCTGCCCGACGAGTACATGGCCGACGCGCCCGAGAGCGGCATGGGCAACGGCATCGGACAGTGGGCGCTCTACCGGGCACAGGACGGCTCGCTCTGTCTCTTCTCGCTCGTCGTGCCCCCGGGGCAGTCGACGCCGATCCACGACCATCGCGCCTGGGGCCTGATCGGCCTCTTCCGGGGCACGCAGGACGAGGACGTCTACCACCACGGTGACGACCACGAGCGCGTGCACCTCAAGTCGTCCAACAAGATCGAGCCCGGCGAGTACTTCGCCCTGATTCCACCGGATGACGACATCCACCAGATCACCACGACGAGCGACGTCACCAGCGTGTCGATCCACCTGCTGACGAACGACACGGGCTGCATCTGGCGCCACAAGTACGACCAGGAGACCGGCCTGCCCGCGCCGTTCCGCTCCGGGTACGTGAACGTCGAGTGCGAGGACGAGCACGACCATCACCACGATCACACCCATTCCCACAGCCACTGAGGAGCCCACCATGGCCCGCCGCGTCATCGACCTGTCCCAGCCGCTCTCGAACGAGTCGCAGCTGCACCCCTTCTTCCCCACCGTCCAGGTGCTGCGCCACATCCAGCACTCTGATGCCACCGGCGACCAGAAGTCGTTCGACGCGCAGATGATCATCACGTCGAACCACGCGGCGACGCACGTGGACGCGCTCGGCCACTTCGATCCCGACCCAAACGCGGCCAAGATCGATGAGATGCCGCTCGACACGTTCTGCGGCGACGCCGTCTGCATCGACGTGCGCGAATACCCGAAGGGCCACGAGGTGACGGTCGCCGAGATGGAGGCCGCGATCAAGGCGAGCGGCCAGGAGATCCGCCACGGCGACATCCTCCTCTTCTGCACCGACCACTACAACAAGACGGCCGGCACCCCGGCGTTCCTCGACGGCTTCAGCGGCGTCGCCGCGGAGTGCGTCTACTGGATGAAGGACAAGGGCGTCAAGATCTTCGGCGTCGAGACGATCAGCCCCGACCTCGTGTACCAGACCGGCGCGTACACCAACCACCGCGCCTGCGCCGAGGTCGGCATCACGCACTTCGAGAACCTCAACAACCTCAAGGACGTCGTCAACATGCGGTTCCAGTTCTTCGGGTTCCCGCTGCGCATCGTCCCCGCGACGGGCTCGCCGATCCGCGCCGTCGGCATCGTCGAGGACTAACGCGGGCCGGACAGGTTCGGTTTGGGGTCAGACCCCATTCCGAACCTGCGAGACTGACCGCATGAGCAAGCAGAACATCGCGCAATGGGAGGAGAAGTTCTCCACCCCCGACTACCAGTTCGGCACGGCCCCGAACGGCTTCCTCGTGCGCGAGGCGGGGCGCCTCAAGCCGGGCGCCGATGTCCTCTGCATCGCCGACGGTGAGGGACGAAACAGCACCTGGCTCGCTGAGCAGGGCCACAACGTCCATGCCGCCGAGGCGGCCGCCAACGCGATCGTCAAAGCGCAGGCGCTGGCGGCCGAACGCGGCGTCGAGGTGCGGCACGAGCAGGTCGACCTCGAGGAGTGGGACTGGCCGGTCGGCGCCTACGATGCCGTCGTTGGCATCTTCATCCAGTTCACCGATCCGGTCGGCCGCGCGCGGATGTTCGCGCAGATGGCGGCGGCGCTACGCCCGGGCGGCGTGCTGCTGCTCGAGGGCTACGGGCCGGGTCAGCTTGCCTACGGCACTGGTGGTCCGAAGGCACTCGATCATCTCTACACCCTCGACGAGCTCCGCACTGCGTTTCCCACGCTCACCGTCGAACTGCTCGAGGAGTACGACACCGAGCTCGATGAGGGACCGCGCCACCGCGGCATGTCATCGCTCGTCGATCTCGTCGCGATCGCCGCAAACTGACACGACTGTTAGCGCTAGACTGGCGCGCATGCTTCGCTCTCGCCTCGTCC
>JBPCSK010000334.1:0-2377 GCA_051007275.1 Gaiellales bacterium
CACAAGGGTCTGACCCCTTTGGGACATCCACACCTGATCACGCCCGGAACGGCTCCTCGATCAACATCGCACGGGCTCGTAGGCAACACACCTAGAACGGCGAGACGTACAGCGTGATCTTCGTGCCGCGCGGCACGTTGCTGTTCGGCGAGGGCTCGATGCTGAACACGCGATCACCGGGGTTGAGCAGGCCGTCGGCGTTGATCGCACCGGCGACGAGCCCGACCTTGTCGAGCTCCGCACGAGCCTCGTCGACGGTCTTGCCGGCGACATTCGGCACCAGCGATCCCTTGTAGTCGCCGCTGGCGGAGAGGGTGACCACGGACCCGAGCGGTGCGGGCTTGCCGGGCGACGGACTCTGTGCGACGACCGAACCCAGTGGCAGGCCCTCAGCGTCCTGCTGGTCGACCACGACCACGCGGAACTGTGCAGCCTGCAGGCGCGCGATCGCGCCCTCGGTGAGGCTCGGCTGGCTCGCCGTGGCCACGACGTTGGGCACCAGGATCGAAGGGATCTTGCGCGCGATGATCAGCGTCACCACGCTACCGGGCTCGACGGCGCTGAGGGGCGACGGCGACTGCACGACCACCGTGCCCGGCTTATCGCCCGGCTGGGCCGGTCGATACTGGAACCGGATCTGCAGACCCGAGCCGTTTGCGATCGAATTCGCCTTTCGCTTGTTGGCGGCGGCGAAGTCGGGGACGGAGATCAGGTTCGACTCGCACGGACCCATGTCGAGGGGAGCCAGGGAGTCCGCCCACACCACGACCTGCGCGTACTTGCACCCCGGTGGCACGCGCTGCATGGTGCGCGGGTCGACCGAGACGGGGATCGACGGGACGCCGACGGGTGTCTCCCAATCCTCCCGCGTCTGGCCGCGCATGGCGTTCTTCATGAAGTCGGACCAGATCAGTGCGGGGAAGGTGCCGCCGAAGACGGGGGTGCCGTTGTACTGCGTGTACATCGGTCGCGCCGGATTCTCGTATCCGACCCACACGGCCGTCGTGCGCTGCGGGGTGGAGCCGACGAACCAGGCGTCCTTGAAGTCCGACGTCGTCCCGGTCTTGCCGGCCGCCGGGCGGTAGATCTTCGCGTTGACGCCGGTGCCGTAGGTGATCACGCCCTTCATGGCCTGCGTGACCTCGAGGGCATCGTCCTTCGGCACGGCCTGCACCGCGACCGGAGTATTCACGTACTCCTTGCCGTCGGGGAACTGGATGCGCTTGATGGAGACGGGTTCCATCGAGGGGTCGGTGATGCCCGAGTCGGGGGTGTGGAAGAGGATGGAACCACCGACGCGCTGGCCGTTGTTGGCGATCGTGGCGTAGGCATGCGCCATCTCAAGCGGCGTGACGCCGACGAAGAGGCCACCGAGACCGATGGCGGGCTGCCCGGCATCAATCGGGGCGAGGATACCGAGGCGATGGGCGACGTCGGCGACGATCGACGGCTTGATCAGCATCGTCAGCTGCGCGTAGACGGGGTTATCCGAGAGCGCGAGCGCCTCGTTGAGGTTGAGATTCTTGCCGTAGGCGTCCTCGGAGTTGGCGACGTACCAGAACTGGCCACCACCGAGATCGAACAGCTGCTTGGAGCTGTGGAATGTCGTGGATGGTCGAACGCCCTTCTCCAGGGCGGCGAGGTACACGAACGGCTTGAACGATGAGCCGGGCTGCCGATGGCCGTCTGCAGGCACGTTGAACTGGTGCCGGGCCGAGTACGGCTTGCCGCCGGCCATCGCGAGCACCTCACCAGAGCGCGGGTCGATCGACACGATGGCGCCCTGCGGCATGCGCCGGTCCGACGAGGCCAGCTGGTTCTTCAGGGCCTGCTCGGCGAGCTGCTGCTGATGGAGGTTGAGCGTGGTCATCACCTTCAGTCCGCCACCGAACGTCTGCGCCGTGCCGAAGCGGTTGACGAGCTGCTCGGTGATGAACTGCACCCAGTACGGGTACTTCGTATCGAGCGGCTTCGGCTCGGTTCGACTGATCGGCAGCAGGCGGCGGCCCTGCTCCACGGCGGCGGTATCCGCGTCGATGAAGCCCTGGTCGGCCATCGTCTGGAGCACGAGGTTGCGGCGGGCGAGCGCGGCGTCGGGGTTGTTGATCGGGTCGTAGGTGGTGGGCGACTTCAGCACGGCGGCGAGCAGCGCCGAGTCCGCCGCGTCGAGGTTCTTCGCCGACGTGCCGAAGTAGTACTTGGACGCGCTCTCCACGCCGTAGGTGTTGTGCCCGAAGTAGACGGTGTTGAGGTACGCGGTGAGGATCTTGTCCTTCGACCAGCGCTGCTCGAGCTGCCACGCCAGCGATGCCTCACGGACCTTGCGCTGCACGGTCTGCGTGCTCGTCAGGTACGTGTTCTTGACGAGCTGCTGGGT
>JBPCSK010000335.1:0-9361 GCA_051007275.1 Gaiellales bacterium
ATGCGGAATTGTGATCCGGCTCCGCATTCGGGCGAACGGATGCCGTGCCCCCCTTCGCAGGATGGCAAAACACGTTTCCGTCGCGTATCGTGAACACGTTCCAAAGAGAAGGAAGCATCCCTTGTCCGAAGTAGATCAGCGCGGAGTCTCCCGTCGCACATTCCTGAAGACCGCCGCCGTCGGTGGCGCAGCGCTCGGCGCTGCCGCCGCGCTGCCGAAGTGGACGATGCCGTCCGCCAGCGCCGAGGACGCTCCCAAGGGCGGCCTCAACATCCTCTTCATCATGGTCGACCAGCTGCGTGCGCCGTACGTCTACATGTCGCCCGCGATGCAGAAGTTCGTGTGCCCGTCGATCACCAAGCTCGCCGATGAGGGCGTGCGCTTCGACCACTACTACACGGTCTCAAACGACTGCACCCCGGCCCGCGCCGCGCAGGTCTCCGGCCTCTACACGCACCAGATCGGCATCTTCGGCACGACCGGCGACGCCACGCTCAACCCCGGCTTCCCGACCTTCGGCACGGCGCTCCGCGAGCAGGGCTACGACACCTACTGGTTCGGCAAGTGGCACGTGACGCCGTCCGACGTGTCTGGTGCGGGCACGATCAACGGCTGCATGGCGAACCCGTACGAGGCCTACGGCTTCACGGTGCCCGATCCGAGCGTCGGCACGTGCCCGTCGCCGGACGGCGGAGCCGGGCAGGGGCAGTTCATCGACCCGATCACGCGCCAGCAGTTCCGCGAGTGGCTGAAGAAGCGCCCGACCGGCGAGAAGCCGTGGTTCGCGACGCTGAGCCTGATCAATCCGCACGACATCCAGTTCTACCCCTACTACACGCGCCGCATCCAGGGACAGCAGTTCCCGCGCGAGCTGTTCAAGGACATGGCGGCGAACTACGAGACCAACGAGCAGCGCGATCGTCATCGCAAGCCGGAGATCCAGCTCAGCTCCGTGCACGCGCACAACGACACGTTCGGCGACCTGCCCGACGAGAAGCGCGTCGTGCAGCCGTGGCGCAAGATGCTCGACACCTACGCGCTGATGACCAACGAGGTCGATCTGCAGATCTACTCGGCGCTCAAGGAGCTATCGAACTCGCCGTTCGCCGACAACACGATCGTCGTCTTCACCGCGGACCACGGCGAGTACAACGGCGCGCACGGCATGCGCGGCAAGGGCTTCTCCTTCTACGAGGAGGGCTCGCGCATCCCGCTGATCGTCAAGGACCCGACCAACACCTGGACGCAGGACACGCAGGCCGCCCGCAAGCAGCTCTTCTCGAGCGTCGATCTCGGCGCGCTGTTCCTGACGCTCGCCACCGGCAGCAACGACTGGCGCAACGATCCGCGGTACGCGCACCTCAAGAAGCGCGGGGATATCGCCAGCGCGCTGAAGGACCCGGCCGCCAAGGGCCGACCCTACATCGCGCACGCCACGGATGAGGAGGCGACGCTGCCGCCCCAGCTCGGCGGTGACGGCTCCAGCACGGTGTACCCGGGCGCGAATCACATCACCGCGATTCGCACGCGCATCGGCAAGCTCGCGCGCTACGCGTACTGGAAGGACGGCGGCTACGAGATCGACGCCTCGAAGGGCATCGAGTGGGAGGTCTACGACTACCGCACGCGCGAGGGTCGCATGGAGCTCGACAACGTGGCCTACAAGCCCGAGGCGCAGCAGTTCGTCCGCGCCATGAAGAAGGTGCTGGCGCACGCGATGCAGAACGAGATCCAGCAGCCGGTGCCGTCGAACCTGCAGAACGCGCAGAACGCGGCCTTCGTCGCCTGGTTCGGCGACGCGACCGCCACGCCGCCGGTCTCGCCGATCACGATCGACAACTTCCGCACCACGGTGACGTGATCCGCGGTGGTGCAGCTTCCGATTGGGGTCTGACCCCATTCCGAACCTGCAAGGCGCGGCGTCAGCGGGTGAGCAGCGCCGAGCGCCAGCCGTCGAGCACGATCTGGCGCTGGAGCTCCCAGCCGGTGTGGTTCAGCTCGTCCTCGATGCGCAGGCCGCTGACGATGATGCGATCCGGCAGCCCGTCGCGCTGGAGCAGCATCTCGATCAGCTTGCGCTCGATGTTGGCGACGACGAGATCGGCCTCGGGCAGCGGCGCCATGATCGCGTCGCCGGCGACGACCTCGATCCGCTCGGCGACGCCATTGACCATCGCATTCTCGATCGTCGATTCGATCGCGTTCTGATCGATGTCCATGGCCAGAATCGGATGATGGCCGCGGTAGGCCCCGATCAGCGAGAGGAGGCCCGAGCCGCAGCCAAGGTCGAGCAGGCGTCCCGGCGGCTCGTCGAGCAGCAGCTGGCCGGCGCCTCGCGTCGTGCCATGCGACCCAGTGCCAAACGCATGCCCGGGCTCCAGGATGATCGCGTCGGCCGGCTCGTCGAGCCACGGCGGACGCACCCAGAGATCACCGATCTGCGTGGGCTTGTGGAACTGCCGCCACGCGTCGCGCCAGCCGTCCGGGACCGCCTCGGGCACCGCGGGCAGCCAGTCTGGGAGGCTCGGCGTGGGCTCGTCGACGCCGAGGAAACCGGCGAACGCGATCGTGGAGCCGCGCGCAACCTCCTGCAGGCCGCCGGGGAACGCCTCGAGCAGGATCGCGATCGCCTCCTCGGCGCGCTCGGCGGGAACGTCGATCTGCCAGCGGGTGAGCGGCGGATCAACCACGATGACGACCGCGCAGGCGGTCGAACAGCCCGCCGCCCTCGCTCGTGTAGGCATCCTCGGGGATCGCCTTGTCGAGCTCCTCGGCCAGGCGACGTGCCTGCGGATCGATCGTGTGCGGCACGTGCACGGCGAAGATGACGTGCAGGTCGCCGCGGCGCTTCGCGTTGCTGATCATCGGCATGCCCTTGCCGCGCAGCGTCCTGCGCTCGCCCGGCTGCGTGCCGGTCTGCAGGACCAGCGTCTCCGTGCCCTCCAGGGTCGGCACGTGCACCGTGGCACCGAGCAGCGCCTGCGTGACGGTGAGATCCACGCGCACGTAGAGATCGAGCCCCTCACGGTCGATCGCGGGATCGTCCTCGACGTGCACCTGGACGTAGAGGTCGCCAGGCGGCGCTCCGGGATCACCGGCGTGCCCCTGCCCCACCACGCGCACCTGCTGACCCGCGTCGATGCCGGCGGGGATGCCGACGCTGACGGTGCGCCGCTCGGGCTGCGATCCGCGCCCCTTGCACGCCGTGCACGGCGTCTCCACGATGGCACCGCGGCCGCGGCACGTCGGACACGGCAGCTGGCGCATGATCTGACCGAGCGGCGTGTTCGACACCTGGCGAACCTCACCGATGCCGCCGCACGTCTCGCAGCCGACCGGACGGGTGGGCGGCTCGGCGCCGGACCCCTGGCACCGCTCGCAGTCGCCGATGATCTCGACGTCGATGTCGCGCTGCACGCCGCTAGCGGCCTCGCGGAGGGTCAGCGAGATACCGACGGCCGCGTCCTGACCACCGCGAGGTCCGCGCTGGCGTCCACCGCCGCCGAACATGCCGTCGCCGAAGAACATCCCCAGGATGTCGCTGAGATCGCCGAAATCCGCGCCACCGGTCGCCTGCCCGGAGAACGCGGCATGCCCGTAGCGGTCGTAGCGCACGCGACTCTCGGAGACGGATAGCACCTCGTACGCCTCAGCGATCACGCGAAAGCGCTCCCCGGCCTCGGGATCGTCCGGGTTGACATCCGGATGGTGCTGGCGCGCGAGGTTGCGAAACGCCTTCTTGATGTCATCGTCCGACGCATCGCGCGGAACACCGAGAACGTCGTAGAAATCGGGCGGCGTGGACATCCGACCGCATGGTATCCGGGGTCTAGTGCAGCGACCGCCACACGGCGCCTGCGATCAGCAGCAGACCGAGCAGAAAGCCAAGTCCGCGCGTCATGACCAGCGTGATGATCATCAGCCTGCGCTCCGGCGGTTCCAGCTGCCGCGAGCCCAGCACGCGCACGGTGATCGCCCACGCCTGGTAGGCCGCCAGCCCGAGGCCGGCGGCGAGCAGCGCCCAATTCACTCCTCGTAGACGTCCTCGACGTACGCGCTGAGCGCGGCCGCCGCACCGCGCACGGCGACGATCGCCTGCGCGTAGTCCATCCGCACCGGGCCGATCACGGACACCGCGCCGAGGGTGCGATGCGACAGGCCATACCCCGCCGTGATCATCGCCACGGGACGCAGCGCCGCCTCCTCGTGCTCCTCGCCGATCCGCACGGTGACGCTGTCGCCGCGCAGTGCCGCTCGCAGCTGGCCGAGCATCACCGCGCGCTCCTCCAGCACCGAGGCGAGCTGCGTGAGCTCCTGCTGGTTCTGGGCGCGCAGCTCGCTCATCAGCCGCGAGGCGCCGCCGACGACCAGGCGATCGGCACCGGCCTCGAAGAGCTCGTGGAAGACGGGCGCGATGGCGTCGAGGAACGCCCGCTCATGCACCGGCAGATCCGGGTCCTCCATGCGTCGACGCACCGTGCGCTCGGAGATCACCCCGCCGGTCAGGGTCTCGTTGAGGTATTCACGCGACCACTCGGCGAGGCCCGGATCGACGGGGCCGTCGAACGCGAAGACGCGTTTGGCCACGGCGCCGGTGCCGCTGATCACCAGCACCATCACGACCTGCGGCTGCAGCGACAGGATCTCGATGTGGCGGATATCGACCTCGGCGACGCTCGGCGCGCTCGCGATTGCGAGCAGGCTCGTCACCTGCGACAGCGCCTCGGTGGTCACGCGCAGCGCGTCATCGACCTCCCGCGAGGCCTCGGTCAGCTGCACCTCGAAGGGCTGGGCGGCGATGCGCTCCGCCAGCAGGGTGCCGGCGTAGAAGCGGTAGCCGAGCTCCGTCGGCACGCGACCGGCAGACGTGTGCGGATGGCCGAGCAGGCCAACCGACTCGAGCCACGCGAGCTCGTATCGCAGCGTCGAGGCCGAGGTCCCGAACCCGCGTGTCTGGAGCAGCGTCTTGGAGCCGACGGGCTGTCCCGAGGAGATGTGCTCCTCGATGACGGCGCGCAGCACCTGCTGGCGGCGTTCGGTGATGTCGAGGTCAGGCAGGCTCATCGTTGATCAGCTCCGCGACGCAGTCGTGCAGCAGCATGCGCCCGCGACGCGCAAGCCGGATTCTACCGTCCTCGACCAGCGCCAGCCCGAGCCCCTCGAGCCGCGCCAGCGCGGCCGCATCCAGGACCGGCGCAACATCGTCGAGCGGCACGCCGTCGGCCAGACGAAGCCCGAGCATCAGGCGCTCCTCGAGCCGGGTGCGCTCGTCGATCACCTCGGTGGCTGCGGGCGCGGTCAGAGGACCCTCGAGATAGGCGGCGAGCTTCGGCCCGTTGACGCGGCGCTCGCCGGCCACCGTCCCGACGGCGCCGACGCCGAGCCCGAGGTAGTCGCGACCCTCCCAGTAGGCGCGGTTGTGGCGGCCCTGATGCGCCGGGCTCCGCGCGAACGATGCGATCTCGTACCAGTCGTACCCGGAGTAGGCGAGCGAGTCGATCACGAGCTCCATGTGGCGCTCCAGTAGCTCGGCTTGCTCCTCCAGCCGCGCGCCATGGTGCACCGCGAAGCGGGTGCCGGGCTTGGCCTCGAGCTCGTACGCCGACACGTGGTCGGGACCGAGCTCCTCGAGCGCGGCGAGGTCGCGACCGAGGTCGCTCTCGCGCTCCCCCGGGATGCCGTAGATGAGGTCGAGCGACAGCGACGACACGTGCGCCGAACGCAACAGACCGACAGCAGCGCGAACCTGATCGGGCGTGGTCTCGCGCTCCAAGACGTCGAGCAGCGGCTGCGCGAACGTCTGCGCCCCGAGCGACACCCGGATGCCGCGCTCGCCGAGCACGGCCGCGAGCGCCTCATCGACGCCCTCCGGGTTGCACTCCACGGTGGTCTCCAGCGTCGCCTGGGGCAGCGCGTCCAGCAGGCGCGCCAGAAGCGGTGCCCCGAGCCGCGACGGCGTGCCGCCCCCGATGTACACCGTCTCCACGTCGCCGAGCACCCCGCCGCGCCCGTCGAGCTCGCGCAGCAACGCGTCAACGTACGGGGCGTGGCGCTCATCGTGTCCCGTCACGGTCACGAAGTCGCAGTAGCCGCAGCGGTGCGCGCAGAACGGCACGTGCACGTACAGGTGGCGGACGTCGCCCATGGACGGATCGTGACCCATCCGCGCGCCGTGTGCCCGCGATAGGCTGTGCGACATGCCTCCTCGCCCCTGTGTTTGCGACGCCAAGCTCGACCGCTGCGATGCCACGTGCAACGCGAAGATGCTCGAGAAGACCTTCTACATGGCCTGCCTCGACCTCGGCAGTCGTCCCTGCCTCGTGGTCGGCGCCGGCCCGATTGGCCTCGAGAAGATCGAGGGGCTGCTCGCCGCCAACGCGACGGTCCACGTCGTCGCCAAGCAGGCCGTGCCTGAGGTGCAGGAGCTCGCCGACGAGGGCGCCATCACCCTCGACCTGCGGGAGTACACGCCAGAGGATCTCGTCGGGCACCTGCTGGTCGTCGCGGCCACCGAGGACACCGACCTGAACGTCGCGATCTACCGCGCCGCCGAGGAGCGCGCGATGCTCGTCAACGTCGTCGACGTCCCGCCGCTCTGCAACTTCATCCTGCCGGCGATCGTCCGCAGCGGGCCCATCTCGATCGCGATCTCCACGTCTGGCGCCAGCCCCGCGCTCGCGAAGCGCCTCAAGCGCGAGATCCTCGAGACCTACGGCGAACCGCACGCCGAGCTCGCCGTGATGCTCAACGGCATCCGTGGCTGGGCCAAGGACCTCTTCCCCACCTACGACGACCGCAAGGTCTTCTTCGAGGGGATCGTCAACGGCGAGCCCGATCCGATCGAGATGCTGCGGAACGGCGACAGCGAGGGCGTGCGCGCGCTGATCCGCGAGCGCCAGGACGTCGCCGAGACGCTCTTCACCGCCTCGTAGGGCGCGTCAGCCGGCCGCGATGCGAGCAAGCGTGCCGTCGTCGCGCGCCGCTGCGACCTCGGCGAGGTAGCGCGCCTCGCGCTCGGTCAGCTCGTTGCCATCGATGCAGGCGAACGTCGCCACCTCGGCCGCGAAACGCTCGGCCGCATCGGGCAGCGCGTCGTGGCCGCTCAGGCGGAAGCTACTTGGGGCGAGCGGCCCGAACACGAGCGCACGCTCGAGGCCGGGCCACGCGGCGGGGTCGGGCTCCACGCCCGCCGCACGGGCGAAGGTGAGCGCAGCGACGTTCATGCGGGTCTTCTGCGACTGGCCACGTCGGTCGCGATAGGCAGCGATCGCCGCGCGCCGCTCGACCTCGGAGTCCTCCGGCACCGCCCCGCTCCACGTGTAGGCGACCCAGCGCGCCTGCAGCTCGAGGGGCACGAAGTAGCCGCCGGACTGATCCCACATGCCGAGCACCGCGAGCCCCGGCAGATCGGGATGGAACGTGTGCCGATCGAGATTTGCGTGCTGGGCGTCGAGATCGAGCGTGGCGCGGAGCTCGTCGCTGAGGAACGGCAGGTCGAGCTCGAAGCCCGTGCCCATGATCACCGCGTCGAAGTCCTCGCGGGCGCCATCCGCGAACGTCACCGTCTCGCCGTCGACGTGGTCGAGCCACGCCCGCACGCGGATCCGCCCCTCGGCGACCATCGAGAGGTACTGCTGGTTGAGCGTGACCCCCGCCTCGAAGAAGTCGTCCGCCGGCTTCGGAGCGCCGTACTGCTCGGGGCTGCCGCCGGCCTCGAGCACGATCTCCTTGAGCTGCCGTCCAACCTCGTCGAGCGGCAGCGACTCAGCGGCCAGCACGCCGTAGCGCGTGAAGATGCGGTGGTCGCTCGGCACGCCAGCCGCGAACTTCAGCAGCACGTAGCGCTGACGCCGCTGAGCGATCACCACGCTCGCCGCACCGAGCGCGGCGAGGTCGGCCGCGATCTCGAGCGCGCTGACGGCGCAGCCGCCCACGAGCACCCGCTTTCCGCGATAGCGCTCGGGCTCCTTGTAGTGATAGGTGGAGAGCACGCCTTCGCTGCCCGTGAACGCGTCCAGCCCCGGCACGTGCGGGATGTGCGGATGATGGAACCGCCCCGATGCGATCAGCACGCGATCGAACCGCTCCTCGCCCTCCGGCGTGACGAGCCGCCACCCGCCGTCGACGCCATCGAGTCGCTCGACGGGCGTGCTGAAGCGGATCCGCTCGAAGACGCCGAATTGACGCGCGTAGCGCTCGAGGTACCGGTGGATCTCGCCGTTGCTCAGGAACACGACGTCGCTGTCATGCGGCAGGTCGCTGAAGGCGGTCAGCACGCGGCTGGTGTTGGTGTGCAGCGACGGCCAAACGCCGTTGGTGCCAGCACTGCCCGACCACTGCCCGCCGAGCACCGGCGCGCGCTCGAAGAGCACGGGGTCGAAGCCCTCCGACAGCAGGTAGCGCGCGGCGACGATGCCCGCAGGTCCTGCGCCGATGATGCCGACCCGTTCCATGCAGCAGAAGGATACCGGCGGAAAATCGGCTTGCACAGCGGGATCGAGCCACACGATCATGCCGGTGCGGAATTGACGCTCCCCCCGCCGCCCGCGTATCGTGCAGGGACTGACTGCGCGCACAGTGCGCCGAGGAGGAACCATGGCCGTACGCACCCCTGTCGAGCTTGATCGTGACCGCATCACCGAGCTGACCGCCCGCGAGGCGAAGAAGCTGGATGCGAACACGGCCGCCTCGGGACGCATGTACGAGCGCGCGCAGGTGTCGCTGTCGGGTGGCGTCGCCTCGTCCTACCAGTTCCGCGATCCGTGGCAGATCTACCTCGAGCGCGGCGTCGGCTCGCACGTCTGGGACGTCGACGGCACGGAGATGGTCGACTTCCACAACGGCTTCGGCTCGATGGTCCAGGGGCACGCCCATCCGGTCATCACGAAGGCCGTCGTCGAGCGCATGGAGCAGGGCACGCACTTCGCCGCCCCGACCGAGGACGCGATCGTCGTCGCCGACGAGCTCAAGCGCCGCTGGGGGCTCCCGCAGTGGCGGTACACGAACTCGGGCTCCGAGGCCACGATGGATGCGATTCGCATCGCGCGCGCCGCGACGGGCCGCGACACGATCATCAAGATCTTCGGCTCGTACCACGGCCACCACGACTACGTGATGGTGTCGATCGGCGTGGACTACGCCTCGATCGGCGATCGCGAGAACTACGCCTCCCTGCCCTACGGCGGCGGCATCCCGAAGGCCGTGGCCGACATGACGATCCCGGTGCCGTTCAACGATGCGCCCGCCATGGAGCGCCGCATCGAGCGCCTCGCCGAGGAGGGTCGCCTGCCTGCCTGCGTGATCATGGAGGCGGCGATGATGAACCTCGGCGTCGTGCTCCCGGAGCCCGGCTACCTTGAGG
>JBPCSK010000336.1:0-1035 GCA_051007275.1 Gaiellales bacterium
CTCCTTGATCGCACGCTCCTTGGCGGTGCGCGCGTCGGCGAGCTGCGTGCGGGCACTCGTCAGCTCCGACTGCGCGGTGCGGTAGGCGCGGATCGGCTGGACGAAGAGGATCGCGAGGATCGCGACCACGCCGATGACCAGGAGCTTACGCACGCCGCCCGCTTCGCCGTGCGGTGCGGGACTCCTTCCGCGTACCCTGTCGGCGTGATCGACCCCACGGATCTCGTCCACCTCGAGGAGCAGCTCGGCCGTCCGCCGTACCCGCCGGCGCGGATCGTCTGCCGCTGCAGCGCCGGTCGTCCCGTGGTTGTCGAGCAGCCGGCGACGACGCCCGACGGCGAGCCGTTTCCCACCGCCTACTGGCTGTGCTGCCCGGGACTGATTCACGAGGTCTCCGTGCTCGAATCGGCCGGCGGCGTGCGCGCGCTCGAGGAGCGGATCGCGGCCGACGAGATGCTCGCGGCGGGCTTCGATGAGGCGATGGAGCGCCACCGCACGCTGCGTCCCGAGTACCGCCTCGGCATCGGCGGCGTCCGCAGCGGGCGCGCGGTCAAGTGCCTGCACGCGCACGTCGCCTTCGCGATCGCCGAGCCGCCGTATCCAATCGGGGAGGACCTGCTGGCTGCTGCCGGCGGCATCCCGACGACGTGCTGCATGGAGCGCGCGTGACGCTCGACCCGCTGACCGAGGTTGCCGTGCAGGCGTGGGGGGAGGCGCCATCGACGGCCCGCCGCGTGCGAGCGGGTCTCGATACGCGCGGCCTCGCCGGGTTCGAGCGCGCCTACGCCGCCGTGCACGGCGAGCTCGTGCGACGCGTCGGCCAGCACTTCACACTCGCCGAGCTGGCCGCTGCCTGGCGTGAGGCCGATCGCTGGGCGCCCGACGTCGCGCTCGA
Source organism: Gaiellales bacterium (assembly GCA_051007275.1). Classification (GTDB taxonomy): domain Bacteria; phylum Actinomycetota; class Thermoleophilia; order Gaiellales; family F1-60-MAGs149; genus F1-60-MAGs149. The sequence goes on from JBPCSK010000336.1 coordinate 896, forward strand.
CGCAGCGCGCCCCGCGGCCCCGCCGCGCTCCACGCCGCTCCTCGTCGACCTCGCGTGCCAGCGTCTGCAGCGCAGCGCCCGCGACGCCCGCGACTAGGTGCTCCGCCTGCGTGCCTGTGCGACCGCTCAGCGCGTGCTTC
>JBPCSK010000337.1:0-1535 GCA_051007275.1 Gaiellales bacterium
GATCACGTGCGGCATGAGCATCGCGCGACGCTCGATGTCAGAGATGTCAACCGGACGCAGCGCACGGTCGGCGCTGAACACCATGATCTCCGGAGCGGCCACGCAGCGAGGATACCGCGGTCATCGTCGCGGCTTTCACGACCGCGGTGCCCGCCCGGGGAGGCGCAGCGGACACCGCGGCCGCATCGTGCGTCTATGCCGGATCGACCTCGCGAAGCGTGCCGTTCTCCACGTGATAGACGAAGCCTCGGATCTTGTCGCGATGCGGTACGAACGGGCTGTTCTTGATGCGCACGATCGACTGACGCACGTCGGCGTCGACGTCGGAGAACGCCTCGGCGGCCCACTCGGGACGCGCACCGGTCTCCTGCTCGATGCCCTGACGGAACTCGTCATCCTTGAACGTGAGCATGCCGCAGTCGGTGTGATGGATCAGCACGATCTCACTGGTGCCAAGCAGCCGCTGCGAGATGGCCAGGGAACGAATCGCATCGGCGGTGGCAACGCCGCCCGCATTGCGGATCACGTGGACATCACCCTCTTCGAGGCCCAGCACGCGAGCCGGGTCGAGACGCGCGTCCATGCAGGCGAGCACGGCCGTCTTCCGGGCCGGAGGCATCGGCAGATCACCCTTGGTGAACTGGGCGGCGTATGCCTTGTTGGCCTCGAGAAACTCGTCGGTGACGGTCAGTCGGGTGCTTCCTTTCATTCCGATTGCTAATGCATACATCAGCATTACATATGATCGGGGCGCGTTTGGGTGGACTGGCTGACCCGACGGAAAATCGTCAAACACGCCGGGCAGTGCGCCCTGGCGCAACGAGCACCGCTACTCCTGATCGGGCGGGCTGGAGGTGCCGTCGACGCTCTGCGGGCCAGCGGCCTCGGCGCCGGCCTGCTTCGCGGCCCGCTTCTCCGCCTTTGCCTGCTTGCCCGCGGCGCGCTTGTCGTGCATGTCCTGCCGCGCGCTGACGAGGGAGTTCGTGACGATCTGCCGACCGCCGCTCCAGCCGAAGAACACGAGCACCAGGACGGTGGCGAGCACGCAGTTCCACGCCGTCAGAATCAGCTGCTGTGCGAGGGAGTAGCCCGCGATCTGGATCGGCGTGGCGACGCCGTGCAGCGCGATGGTCGTGAGACCCTGCGTCGCCCCCACGCCGCCGGGCGTGACCGCCGTGATCGTGGCCAGCGAGTTCGCGGCGTTGTTGAGGATGATGTTGCCGATCGACACGGGGATGCCGTAGCCGCGCATGAACGACGCGGTCGTGAGGAGCTGGAAGCAGTACCCGACGACTTGCGGCAGCAGGACGAGGAGAAACAGCGGCCTCGGCGTGCTGAGGATCGCGGCACCCTGCTTGAGATTCTTGACGCTGTCGATCACCTTCTGGCGGAAGAGCTTGAAGAGCACGACGATGAGGACGACGACGGCGATCAGGATCGTCGCCAGTGCCGGCAGGTGATTCGTGATGCCACCGATCGCGGTGTTGAGCGCACCGGAGATCGAGATGAAGAGGTAGGCGTACGTGACGATACCC
>JBPCSK010000338.1:0-7325 GCA_051007275.1 Gaiellales bacterium
CTCCCAATGTGTACGCCCCTACCGTGCCCGCCGGAGCTCGGCATTGGCCGACGTACACGCGGGCCTGTGCACGTACCCATGACCTGAGCCTCGCATCGTCGCCTACGCGTAAGATGCATCCACGCGGCGACGTGGCCGAGTGGCTAGGCAGCGGCCTGCAAAGCCGTCCACACCAGTTCGATTCTGGTCGTCGCCTCTCGCACCCCCGGAGACCCCAGTGGTCTCCGGGAACGCGCCTACCTTGAGGAGACCGGCATGACGCTCGATAGAAACGCTGACGGCCGATGAATCCCTACGCCGAGGAGCAGGTCGCGGGGCGCCGGATCGTGCTCGACCGTCTCGATCGAGACGGCGCGGCACTGGCGAGCATCCTGCGCGATCGCGGTGCCGACGTGTGGATCGCCGATCACGCGCCCGAGGCTGATGCACCCGAGGGCGTCACGGTCGTCCACGAGCGGGCTGCCGCGGCGCAGCGTGCCGACCTCCTGCTGGTCGACTGCTGGACGCCCGAGACTGCGGCGCACGTGATGCAGGCGCGGGAGCGTGGGATCCTCGTCGGCAGCCTCGCCGATCTCGTCCTGCATGAGTGGCCGACGTCCGTGATCGGCGTGACCGGAACCGCCGGCAAGACGATGACCGCGCGTCTGATCGCGCACCTGCTCGCAGCGGCCGGCTGGGATGTGATGGTGCCGCCGACCGGACGCGCGGAGAACGCCTGGCCAAGCGCCGACACGCTCGCCGACCTCGCGGACGGTCGTACCCCCGACGTGCTGGTGCTCGAGCTGACCAGCACGCATCTCGCCTACATGTCCGCGAGTCCGACGATCGCCGTCGTCACGTCGCTTGGCGCCGACCATGCCGAGCTGCACGGGGGAGAGGGACGCTACTTCGCCACGAAGCAGCGCATCCTCGTCCACCAAGAGCCCGGCGACACCGCCGTGCTGCCACGCGACACCGCTGCGCTCGTTCCGCGCACCGGGGTGCAGGTGATCCGCTTCGACGATGCCGACCCGCAGGCGCAGGCCAGCCGCGTGCCGCCGCACCATCGCTCGAACGTGGCGTGTGCCGTCGCCGTCGTGCGTGATGCCCTCGGCGTCGACGTGGAGCAGGAGGACATCGACACCTTTCGGCTGCCCGCCTGGCGCGGTGAGTGCATCGGGCGCATCGGCGACGTCGCGGTGTTCCACGACGGCATGGCGGCCACGCCGATGAAGGCCGCCGCGTTCGTTCGCGCGCTACCGGATCGCTCCTCGGTCCTGATTGTCGGCGGTCTTGCCGACATGGACCACGGGCCGGTCCACGCATCGCCGGCCGAGCAGCGTCTGCTGCGCGAGGCGTGCGTGGAGTTCGCGCGCGCTGCCCAGCGCATCGTGCTGATCGGACCGGCGGCCGCGCGAGTCGCGCCGCTGCTGGCGCAGGCCGGTGCCGTTGACGTGCAGATCGGTCCGGACCTCCACTGGGCTGCGGCCGAGACCATGCGCGACCTCGAGGGCGTGGGGCAGATCGCATGGGTGCCGGCGTTCCCCGTCGAGCTGCAGGACCGCGAGCGATTCGCCGATCTGATTAGCAGCGCCGCCCGCGGCGCGGGTCGCGATTGGGCTCCCGGCGCTGCTGACGCGAAGTGACGGACATGCGACCGATCGTGGTCTACGACGACACGTGCGGCATGTGTCGCAACAGCGTCCGCTGGGTGCGTCGGCTGGACTGGCTGCGGCGTCTCGACGACCTGGGCTACTCCGTCGCGGTCGAGCGGTATCCAGAGATCGCGCGGGGTGCGTTGGGCGACGGCCTGCGCGTGCGCTTCCCCAGCGGCGACGTCGCGCTCGGCATCGACGCCGTCAGGTCGATCGCGATCCGCACGCCGCTCGGCGTGCTCGGGGCATGGGTGCTCTACCTCCCGGGCATCCACGGGCTCGGATCACTCGGCTACGCGCAGGTCGCGAAGCGGCGCCGGCCCGAGGGCGCGGCGTGCCCGCTGCCGCAGCGCTACGACTGCGGCTCCGTGTAGGCGATCACGTACGCCTTGCGGACCGTCTCCGCGATGTCCCACTCGCCGACCCAGTTCTCCGGCGTTGCGATGACGGCTCCCGGGACCAGCACGGTCTCGGCGCCATCCTCGTCGCGCAGCACGCCGCTGCCCTTGAGCACGGTGAAGATCTCGCGATAGCCGTCGCGGCGACCGGCGAATGCGCCGGGCGTGCACTCCCAGATACCGGACTGGCTGTGCGCGTCCTCATGGAGCACCTTGACGGACTCGACAGGCTCGCCGCGCGTCGCGTTCGGCTTCGGGCCGATCACATCGAGGTCGAGTGCGAGCGGGTCGTTGAAGCTGGCGGCGTTCGGGGCCATCGTGGACTCCTCGATCGGGGACAGGCGGAGTCTGCCACGCCGGCGGGTAGGCTGCACGAATGGATGACCCGCTGAAGCACCACGAGCACTCGCCCCTCGATCAGGCGATTGGCCTGTCCTACGTCGGCCGAGATGGCGACGACGTCGTCCTGCGCCTCGATCCGACGCACACGGCGCTCGGCTACGTCGAGCCCCCGATGCTGCACGGCGGCACGCTCGCCACGCTCGTCGACACCGCGGGCTGGTATGCCGTGATGGCCGCGGCGCCAGCGACGTGGGTGGCAGTGGATCTGCGCAGCGACTTCCTGCGCATGGCCGATCTCGCGCCGCTGCGCGTGACCGGCCGCTGCCTGCGCGCTGGTCGCACGCTCGCGGTCTGCGACGTTACCGTCGCTCCGTGGGATACGCCGGAGAAGACCACCTCGGTGGGGCGCATCCAGTTCATCCGCACCGGCGACTGAGCCGCGCCGCGACCCGCGTCGGTACCCTAAGCGCATGGACAATCTGATCGACGGCAAGGCAGTTGCGGCGAAGGTTCGCGCCGAGGTGGCGGAGCGCACGAAGAAGCTCCACGACGAGACCGGCATCCTCGCCGGGCTCGCGGTGATCATCGTCGGCGAGGACCCGGCATCGCAGGTCTACGTCGCCAACAAGCACAAGGCGTGCCACGAGGCCGGGATGCACTCCCTGGAGATCGTGATGCCCGCGGAGACCACGCAGGCCGAGCTCGAGGCGCAGATCGACGCGGTCGCAGCCGACCCGGCGATTCACGGGATGATCGTGCAGATGCCGCTGCCGGATCACCTCGACACCGATGCCGCGCTCAACCGCATTCCGTTCGACAAGGACGCCGACGGCCTCACCGCCGACGCGATGGGTCGCCTGATGACGCTCCAGCCCGGCCCGCTGCCCTGCACGCCCGCCGGCTGCATCGAGCTGCTCAAGGCCTACGGCGTGGAGATGAAGGGCGCGCACGCCGTCGTCGTCGGCCGCTCCGAGATCGTCGGCAAGCCGCAGGCGCACCTCCTGCTCAAGGAGGACTGCACCGTCACGATCTGCCACTCGCGGACGAAGGACCTGCCGGGCATCTGCAGCCAGGCCGACATCCTCGTCGCCGCGGTCGGTCGCCCGAAGATGATCGGCGCGGATTGCGTCAAGGACGGCGCCGTCGTGATCGACGTCGGCATCAACCGCCTGCCGGAGGGTCTCTGCGGCGACGTCGACTTCGACGCCGTGCAGCCCAAGGCCCGGCTCATCACGCCGGTCCCGGGTGGCGTGGGCCCGATGACCATCGCGATGCTGCTCAAGAACACGATCGAAGCAGCCGAGCGCTCCGCCGGTCGCTGAGGAAACGATGTCGGACGTCGAGCTGACCCCGGATGAGGTGCGCCACGTCGCGACGCTTGCGCGTCTCGGCCTGGATGACGCCGAGGTCGAGCGGCTCGGTCGCGAGCTGACGGGCATCCTCGCGCACGTGAACACCATCGCGGCTTTGCCGATCGCCGACGTGCCCCCGACGAAGCACTCGCACGACCACGCAGACTCGCTGAGGCCCGATGTGTCGCGCCCTGGCCTATCGCGCGACGATGCCCTGCGCAATGCGCCCGACCCGACCGCGGATGGCTTCCGCGTGCCGCCGATCGGAGCCTAGGTGTCCGGGATCGATGTCATTGGCCTCACCGCGGAGCGCGCGATGGGCATGCTGCGGGCGGGGGAGTGCACGTCCGAGGAGCTGGCGCAGGCCTACCTCGACCGCATCGCCGCGGTCGACGGCGACGTGCACTCGTACCTGCACGTCGATCCCGAGCGCACGCTCGCGGCCGCCCGCGCGCAGGACGCGGCGGGTGGCGACGCGCTCAGCGGGGTGCCGATCGCCTACAAGGATCTGCTGTCCACGAAGGACGTGCCGACCACCGCCGGGTCGAAGATCCTCGAGGGCTTCGTGCCGATCCAGGACGCCGACGTGGTGGCGCGCGGCAACGAGGCCGGTCTCGTGAGCCTCGGCAAGACGAACCTCGATGAGTTCGCGATGGGCTCCTCGACCGAGCATTCGGCCTACGGCCCGACGCGCAACCCGTGGGATCTCACCCGCGTGCCCGGCGGCTCGTCCGGCGGGTCGGCTGCCGTGGTGGCCTCGGGCTGCGCTCCCTGGTCACTGGGCACCGACACGGGCGGCTCGATCCGCCAGCCCGCCGCCTTCTGCGGCCTCGTCGGCCTGATGCCCACGTACGGGACGGTGTCGCGCTTCGGCGTGATCGCCTTCGCGTGCTCGCTCGAGCAGGTCGGTCCGATGACGCTCACCGTGCGCGACGCCGCGCTGCTGCAGCAGGTCATCGCCAAGGACTCCCCCAACGACGCCACGTGCACCGGACCGCGTGAGCCCATCCAGGTGCCCGAGGCCGGCCGCCTCGACGGCATTCGCTTCGGCGTGCCGTGGGCCGAGCTCGAGGAGGGCGTCGAACCGGGCATCCGCGCGCGCTTCGACGAGTCGCTCGCGATCGCGAGGGATCTCGGCGCCGAGATCGTCGACGTCGAGCTGCCGTACGCGCGCCACGGGCTTGCCGCCTACTACGTGATCGCTCCCGCCGAGGCCTCGGCCAACCTCTCGCGCTTCGATGGCGTGCGGTACGGCCTGCGCGTCGCCGGCGCCGACATCCGCGCCATGTACGAGGCCACGCGTGACGCGGGCTTCGGTCCCGAGGTCAAGCGCCGCATCATGATCGGCACGTACGCGCTGTCGGCCGGCTACCACGACGCCTACTACGTGCAGGCGCAGCGCGTGCGCACGCTGATCCGCCAGGACTTCGACAGCGCGTTCGCCGGCGTCGACGCGATCCTGCTCCCGACGGCGCCGACGACCGCTTTCCCGATTGGTGCACGGCTCGACGATCCGCTTGCGATGTACGCCAACGACATCTTCACGCTGCCCGTGAACCTCGCCGGCATCCCGGCGCTCTCGCTGCCGAATGGCCTCAGCGACGGTCTGCCGAGCAGCCTGCAGATCATCGGCCCCGCGTACTCGGAGAACCTGCTCCTGCGCCTCGGCGCGGCATTCGAGGCCGAGCACGCGTTCGATTTCGTGCCGGCGGCCATGCGAGGCGGCCAGTGAGCACGCCGTGGCAGAAGGACGGCTACGAGGCCGTGATCGGCCTCGAGATCCACGTGCAGCTCAACACGGCGTCGAAGATGTTCTGCTCGTGTCCGAACCGGTTCGGCGACGAGCCCAACACCAACGTCTGCTTCGTGTGCCTCGCACATCCCGGCGCGCTGCCCGTGGCCAACGCCGAGGCGGTGCGCCAGTCGGCCCGCGTCGGACTCGCGCTCGGCTGCCGGATCCCCGACGTCTCGGAGTTCAGTCGCAAGCAGTACTTCTACCCCGACAGCCCGAAGGCCTACCAGATCAGCCAGTACGACCAGCCGCTGTGCGCCGAGGGTCTGTTCCGCGTGCCCGGCGACGACGGCTTCGAGGTGCGCATCACCCGCGCCCACCTCGAGGAGGATGCGGCCAAGATGATCCACGCCGGTGGCGACAGCGGTCGCATCTCGGGCTCAGCCGGCTCCGTCGTCGACTTCAACCGCGTGGGCACACCGCTGCTCGAGATCGTCACCGAGCCCGACATCCGCTCGCCCGAGGACGCCCGCCGGTTTCTCACGCTGCTGCGCGCCACGGTCGTCGCGATCGGCGCCTCGGAGTGCGACATGGAGAAGGGCTCGCTGCGCGCCGACGCCAACGTCTCGATCCGGCCGATTGGCTCGACGGACTACGGCACGAAGACCGAGCTCAAGAACATGAACTCCTTCCGATTCCTCGAGCGCGGGGTCGAGGCAGAGCTCGAGCGTCAGCTCCGAGTGCTGCAGGCCGGCGAGACGATCGAGCAGGAGACCCTGCACTTCGATCCCGCTACCGGCACGCTGTCGTCGCTGCGTTCGAAGGAGCAGGCGCACGATTACCGCTACTTCCCCGAGCCGGACCTGCTGCCCGTCACGCAGGACCAGACTGCGCTCGCCGCAATCGCCGCCGAGCTGCCCGAGCTGCCCGTCGCGCGCTTCGAGCGCCTCACCGAGGCCGGCATCGTCGAGGCCACTGCGCTCGTGCTCGCGACCGACACCGAGCTCGCCGCGTACTTCGACGACCTCGCCACGCGCACGGGTGACGTCAAGGTCGCCTCGAACTGGGTGATGGGCGAGCTCCAGGCGCACCTCAATGCCGATGGGCTCTCGGCGGCAGCAAGTCCGGTCACGCCGGCGCGCCTCGCGGAGCTGATCGGGCTCGTCGTCGACGGCACGATCAACCAGACGGCTGCGAAGGAGGTCTTCGCCGCGCTGGTCGAGGACCCCAGCGCTGCCGCGGGCACGGTGGTCGCCGACCGCGACCTCGCACAGGTCGGTGGCGACGATGCCCTTGGCGAGATCATCGACGCCGTCCTCGCCGCGCATCCCGACGAGGTCGAGGCCTTCCGCGGCGGCCGCGAGCAGGTCATCGGCTTCCTGGTCGGCCAGTGCATGAAGCAGAGCGGCGGTCGTGCCGACGCGAAAGCCCTGCAGGGGCTCCTGCGCCAGCGCCTGAGCGCGTAGCGGTGCGCCAAACCCGCAGGCGCGGGTACCATGCAAGGGCGTACAGACGGGAGAGAAGCGCATGCAGTCCGAGAAGATCTGGTTCGACGGGGAGCTCATCGACTACGAGGACATGAAGGTCCACGTCCTCACGCATGCGCTGCACTACGGCTCCGGCGTCTTCGAGGGCATTCGCGCCTACGAGACGCCGCAAGGCACGGGCGTCTTCCACCTCGGCGACCACGTCGCGCGCCTGCGCCGCTCCGCCGAGCAGTACTACATGGAGATCCCGTACGGCGACGAGCACCTCTGCGCCGCCGTCCACGAGACGATCAAGGCCAACAAGCTGCCCGCCTGCTACATCCGTCCGCTCGTCTTCCGCGGCGCCGGCGAGATGGGCGTCAACCCGCTCAACTGCCCGG
>JBPCSK010000339.1:0-1259 GCA_051007275.1 Gaiellales bacterium
GGGCATGGCCCTTCGTCTCCCCCGTGCGGCGGCCGCGATGGACGCGGCGGAGCTTGACGCGACGCGGCATCAGCATCAGGAATCACCCTCCTCAGCAGCAGGCGCCTCGTCGGCGGGAGCCTCGGCGACGGGGGTCTCCTCGACCACCGTCTCCTCGACGACCGTCTCGGCGGGCGTCTCGACGACCGTCTCCTCGACGATGACCTCGGCAACCGGAGTCTCCACCGCATTCTCCACCGAAGTCGCCTCGGTCACGAGGACCTCGTCGACCGGTGCCTCTCCCACGGTCTCCTCGACGGCCGGAGCCTCGGGCTTCGGACGCGCGCGACGGCCGGCCGGAACCGACGGACCGCTCAGACGCGGCTGGTTCGGACCACCGGGACCGCCACCCTGACGGGGACGACGATCGCCGCGGTCGCCACCGGCGCCGCGCTCACCGCGCTCACCATCGCGACCCGGGGCGCCACGGCGACCCTTCGGACGCGCGGGACCGAGCTCCTCGATGGCACCCTTGGCGCCGCCCTTGCGGCGACGAGCGTCGACCTCGCCCAGACGCGTGGCGTTCTGGTCGTGGCCCTCGAAGCCCTCCGGCATGATCTCGCCCTTGTTGATCCAGACCTTGACGCCGATGCGGCCGTACGTGGTCTTGGCCTCGGCAAAGCCGTAGTCGATGTCGGCACGCAGCGTCTGGAGCGGCACGCGGCCCTCCGAGTACTGCTCGGTGCGGCTCATCTCGCCACCGCCGAGGCGGCCGCCGCACTTGATGCGGACGCCCTGGGCGCCGGAGCGCACGGCCGACTGCATCGAGCGCTTCATCGCGCGGCGGAAGGCCACGCGATTCTGCAGCTGCTCCGCGACGGACTGCGCCATCAGGCGCGCGTCCAGCTCGGGGCGCTTGATCTCGTTGATGTTGATCTGCACGGCACGGCCGGTGATCGCGTGGACCTCCTTGCGGAGGGCGTCGACCTCGACACCGGACTTGCCGATGACGATGCCCGGGCGGGCGGTGTAGATGTCGATCGTGATCTTCTGCGAGTCCTTGCGGATGTGGATATCCGACAGACCCGCATGGCTCAGCTTGTTGTGGATGTGCTCCCGGATCTTGATGTCCTCACCCAGGTAGCGGGCGAACTCGCGATCGGAGCACCAGTTCGACTTCCAGTCGTGAATGATGCCGACGCGGAGGCCGCCAGGATGAACTTTCTGGCCCATGTCTAGCTCTTCTCCTCGTCGGTCTTCTCAGCGGCCGGCTTCTTGGG
>JBPCSK010000340.1:0-3422 GCA_051007275.1 Gaiellales bacterium
AGCAGGTCGTCGAAGTGCGGCAGCTTGCGCTTGGCGCCGAAGCCGCGGATGTCATAGATGCCCTGGCTCGCCGCGCGACGGATCTCGTGGATCGTGTTGCGGTCGAAGATGTAGGACTCCTTGAGCCCGGGATGCCAGTTGGTGCCGTTTGCGCCGGTCGGATCGAAGTCAGTCATCGTCAGCTCCCTAGTACGCGCCGGCGTTGTCGATGTTGAAGGTGTAGAGCTGGCGGGCCGAGCCGTAGCGCTTGAACTCGTCGACCTTCGCGTCGGCGCCGGCTGCCTCGAGCAGACGGCCGAGCTCCTCGCGATGGAAGTCCTTGAGCTCCTTCTCGATGCAGTCCGCGCCGAGGCCCTTGACGGAGCCGCGCACGTAGATGTGCGTCTCGTAGATGGAGTCACCGAGCGCGTCACCGGCATCGCCGCACACGACGAGCGTGCCCGACTGCGCCATGAACGCGCTCATGTGGCCGATGTCGCCCTTGACGACGATCTCCACGCCCTTCATCGAGATGCCGCAGCGCGCGGCCGCGTCACCTTCGACAACCACGAGGCCGCCGCGCCCCGTCGCCGCGCACGCCTGCGACGCGTTGCCGGTGATGCGGATCGTGCCGCTCATGATGTTCTCGCCGACGCCGACGCCGGCGTTGCCGTCGATCGTCACGTTGGCGTGCTTGTTCATCCCCGCGGTGTAGTAGCCGGTGTGCCCCTCGATCAGGACGTCGAGGTCCGCGTCGATGCCCACGGCGAGCGCGTGCGCGCCATTCGGGTTGACGATCTTCCAGCTCTTGGGGCCGCCGTTCTTCGCGTCGTGCAGCCGCTGGTTCAGCTCGCGCAGCGGCGTGACGGCGAGGTCGACGACCTCCATGTCGGTCGCAGTCGTCATCAGACCTTCTCCTTCTCCCACGCGTAGATCGTCGCGGGAGCGGGCTCCCACGTCTGCGCCTTCTCGGCGCCCGGCAGCGTCGCGATCGAGCGGTACTCGGACGACATGGCGACCCACTCGTCCGTCTCCGCAATCACGGCCGGCTTGCAGGCGATCGGGTCGCGCACGACGGCGAAGCCATCGCGCGTGCCGATCAGGAACGTGTAGAAGCCGTCCAGATCCTCGAAGGCGTTGTCCATCATCGCCTGCATGGAATCGCCCTCGCGCTGGCGCCACATCATGTAGCCGGCAGCGACCTCGGTGTCGTTCTCCGTCTGGAAGCGGATGCCTTCGCGGCGCAGCATGCGACGCAGGCCATTGTGGTTCGACAGCGACCCGTTGTGGACGAGGCAGAGGTCGAGTCCCGTCGAGAACGGATGCGAGCCGGCGGTCGTCACCTTCGACTCGGTCGCCATGCGCGTGTGCCCGAGCGCGTGCGTGCCGTTGAGGGTCGTGATGTCGAACGTCTCGATGAACTTCTCGGGACGTCCGGTCTCCTTGTAGATCTCGATCGCCTCGCCGGCGCTCATGATCTTGACGTCGGGGAAGAACTCCTCGACCCAGGCCTCGACCGGTGCGGCCTCGGCGTGCGCGATCACCACGGCGTGGTTCGCGCGCCGCTCGATCGAGTGCTCGGCGCCGAAGGCATCCTGCATCGCGGTGCGCAGCACGTCCCAGTCGTAGTGGTCGTCGTCGTGCTGCAGCGTCAGCTTGGTCTGCCCGGCGGCGACGGCGTTGCGGTAGAAGGCGACGCCGGCGCTGTCCGGACCGCGGTCGCTCATCTCATGCAGCATGGGCGCGAGGAGCGCCCCCAGGTTCGTCTCAACCTCCTGGGTCTTGGCGAACAGTCCCACGATTCCGCAGATCTTCGGGACTCCAGCACGTGTAGTCGGTGCGCGCGGCAGGCGTACCCACCGGCATAGGCGCCAATGGTACAGAAGTTGAGCCTTTAGGGAAGGCGGACGGGCAGTTCCCGTCGGACCGACTTCCGTCGACCCGTGTGTGGAGTGCGCACACACCGCGCCGCAGCCGATACGGTGCAGCGCATGACGTACGACGCCGTGATCGTCGGTGGCGGCCACAACGGCCTCACCGCCGCCGCCTATCTGGGACTCGCCGGCCGCCGCGTGCTCGTCCTCGAGCGCCTCGACGAGACCGGCGGCGCCGCCGTCTCCGAGCGCCCGTTCAAGGGCGTCGACGTGCGCGTCTCGCGCTACGCGTACCTCGTCTCGCTGATGCCGCGCGAGCTGATCCATGAGCTCGACCTCGACCTCGACCTGCGCTCGCGCGACGTCTCCTCGTACACGCCGACGCACCGCGACGGTCGCGACGCGGGACTCCTCGTGGCGCGCCACGACCCCACGACGGCGCTGTCGATGCGCTCCCTCACGGGCACGGATCGCGCCTTCGCGCAGTGGCAGGCGTTCTACGCCGACGCGCAGGAGATCGCGACGCGCCTCGCCCCCACCCTGCTCGGCACGCTGCCGTCCAAGGATGAGGCCCGCGCGCTGTTCAGCGACATCCCGCACGTCTGGGACGCCTTCGCCGAGCGCCCGCTGGGCGAGTGGATCGAGCGCGCGATCGACGACGACCTCGTCCGCGGCGTGGTGCTGACCGATGGTCTGATCGGCACCTTCGCGTCCGCCAACGATGCATCGCTGCAGCAGAATCGCTGCTTCCTCTACCACGTCGTCGGCGACGGCACGGGTGACTGGAAGGTCCCTGCTGGCGGCATGGGCGCCGTGTCCAGCGCGCTCGACCAGGCGGCGCGCAAGGCCGGTGCGGCGATCCTGACCGGCGCGGACGTCATCGCGATCCGCGAGACCCCCGACGGCGCCGAGGTGACGTGGCGCGACGCGACCGGCGAGCACACCGCGCACGCGCCGACCGTCCTCGCCAACGTCGCTCCGACCGTGCTCGCCCGCCTGATGGGCGACGAGCCGCCGCAGCCCAAGCCGATCGGTCCGCAGCTCAAGATCAACATGGTGCTCACGCGCCTGCCGAAGCTCAAGAGCGGGCGCGACCCCAAGGAGGCGTTCGCCGGCACCTTCCACGTCGACGAGGGCTACGCCGAGCTCGAGACCGCATATCGGGAGGCCAACAGCGGCCGGCTGCCGTCGAAGCCGCCGAGCGAGCTCTACTGCCACACGCTCACCGACCCGTCGATCCTGTCGGCCGAGCTGCAGGCGAAGGGCTACCAGACGCTGACGCTGTTCGGCCTCCACGCACCCGATGCGCTGTTCGCCGCAGATCCGAAGGCCATCACCGCCGAGTACATGGCGCGCACGATCGCCGGCTTCGAGGCGCATCTCGCCGAGCCCCTCAGCGACGTGCTCGCGCTCGACCAGGACGGCCGCCCCTGCATCGAGGCCAAGTGCGGCATCGATCTGGAAAACGCCCTCGGCCTGCCGGGCGGCAACATCTTCCACCGCGACCTCCAGTGGCCGTGGGCGGAGTCGCCCGAGGAGGTCGGCACCTGGGGCGTCGCAACCCCGTAC
>JBPCSK010000341.1:0-1691 GCA_051007275.1 Gaiellales bacterium
CTGGACGACGGCGCCACGCCGATGGACGCCGCCGCGACCGCCTCTTCCACCGCCGGCCGCGCGGTGATCTTCGCCGGCTCGACCGTCGCGATCTCCGTCGTCGGCCTCGCCACGATCGGCCTCGACTTCATCACGAAGATGGGCATCGGCGCGTCACTGACGGTGCTCACGTCAGTCGCGGTCGCCGTCACGCTGCTGCCCGCCGTGCTGGCGCTGCTCGGCCACAGGGTCGACCGCCTCAAGATCCCGTTCATCAAGACGCCCGACGACTCGCTCGCCGCCGCGAAGCAGACCGTCGTCGCGCGCTGGGGCCGCTTCGTCACCGCCCGCGCGTGGGTGTTCCTGCTCCTGCCGCTCGGGCTGATGCTGCTGTTCGCGTCGCCGGTGATCGGCATCCACCTCGGCGCCGCCGACGCGGGCACCGCGCCGAAGTCGACGACGCAGCGCGTCGCCTACGACTGGCTCGCCGAGGGCTTCGGCCCGGGCTTCAACGGCCCGCTGCTCGTCGCCGTCGACACGAAGGGCGACCCGGGAATCGCCGACAAGCTGCAGACGGCGATCGCCGCGACGCCGAACGTCGCGTCGGCCACGCCGCCGATCCCGAACCCCGCCAAGGACACGGCGATCATCAACGTCTACCCGAAGAGCTCGCCGCAGGACACCGCGACCGGCGACCTCGTCTCGACGCTGCGCCACACGACGATCCCCGAGGCGCTCGCCGGCACCGACGCCGTCGCGCACGTCGGCGGTTCGACCGCGGCGTTCGACGACATCGCCGCACAGATCTTCTCGAACATCCCGTGGTTCCTGCTGTTCGTCGTCGGCATCACGGTGCTGATCCTGACCATGGCGTTCCGCAGCCTCGTCGTCTCGATCAAGGCCGCGCTCACCACGATCCTCTCGTGCGCCGCCGCGTTCGGCATCCTCACGCTCGTCTTCCAGGAGGGCTACGGCGCGAGCCTGATCGGCCTCGACAAGACGGGCCCGATCGAGTCGTTCCTGCCGGTGATCGTGTTCGCGCTGATCTTCGGCCTGTCGATGGACTACGAGGTCTTCCTCGTCAGCCGCATCCGCGAGGCGTTCGTCGGCGGCGACACGCCGCGCGTGGCGATCACCGACGGGGTGGCGACGATCGGCCGCGTGATCATCGCCGCGGCGCTGATCATGGCGTCCGTGTTCTTCGCCTTCATGACGGGCGTCGACCGCACGATCAAGGAGTTCGGCCTGGCGCTCGGCCTGGCGATCATCCTCGACGCCTTCGTCATCCGCCTCACGCTCGTGCCCGCGCTGATGCACCTGCTCGATCGCAACGCGTGGTGGATCCCGCGCTGGCTCGACCGCCTGCTCCCGCGCCTCACGATCGAGGCGCCCGAGGATCGCGGGCACATGGAGACGACGGCGCACCCGCACGAGCACTGAGGCGGGTCGAAGCCCGGCGGGCTGCGCCACTCACCCGCTCATAGACAGAACCGCTACGCGGTCTCGGCGCGGCGATTCGCGCGGACGCAGGCGAGGATGCCGATGCCGAGGATCGAGAGGATCACGGCCAGGCTGATCAGAGGCGGCATGTGGTACCAGTGCGAGATGATCATCTTGAAGACGACCAAGCCGAGCTCGATCGCCAGCGTGGGCTGGAGGTAGACGAAGCGCTCCAGCGAGGTCGCGATCGCGAAGTAGAGCGTGCGCAGGCC
>JBPCSK010000342.1:0-2052 GCA_051007275.1 Gaiellales bacterium
TTGCCACCGTACGGCTTGCCGGACTGGCTGGTGAAGTCGGCGACGACCTCCCAGAACGGCACGGGAATGAAGGCCTTGATCTCCTCGTCACGTCGCGCGATCAGCGCGAGCGTCGGCGTCTTCACGCGCCCGATCGGGATCGGGTTGCGCGGCGAGCCGACCTTGACGGTGGCGGCGCGCGTGGCGTTGTAGCCGACGAGCCAGTCCGCGGTCTCGCGCGCACGGGCGGCGGCCTCGAGCGGCTTCATCTGATCGTCGTCGAGCAGATGATCGAAGGCGTCGCGCAGCGCGCCCTTCGTCATCGACGAGAACCAGGCGCGCTCGACGGGCTTGTCGACCCCCGAGGTCTGGTAGATCAGCTTGAAGATCAGCTCGCCCTCGCGCCCGGCGTCGCAGGCGTTGACGATGACGTCGACGTCCTTGCGCTTCATCGCGCGGTGGAGCACGGCGAGCTGCTTGACCGCCCGATCGCCGCGCGCCTCGTACTGCGGGGTCTCCGGGATGATCGGCAGATCCTCGAACTTCCAGCGCTTGTACTTCGCGTCGTACTCGTCGGGCTCGAGCTGCTCCACGAGGTGCCCGGAGGCGGCGCCCACGACGAAGTCGTCGCTCTCGAACAGGTCGCCGTTCTTCTTGAACGTGCCCGGCAGCGCACCGGCGACGTCGCGCTGGACGCTCGCCTTCTCGCAGATAATCAGTCTCTTGCCCATCAGCGCCGCGGACGGTAGCACGGCATTCCGCCTGCTTGTCACCTCGCGCGCACGTGAGGGGGCAGGTCGCGCTACCCTGAGGCCACGCGTCGTCACCGCCGAAATCACGGCTCTGACGGGGTGTCACACACATGTCGGCAACGCCCGAGAAGACCACGAATCAGAGCGGCGAGACCTCCGCGGAGACGACGGGGACGTGGCGTCCCCACGTCGAAGGCCCGGAGGCGATCGGCCCGCTGCCGAAGGACGTCACCCCCGAGGAGCTGCTCACGTACATGAGCGCGGGCATGTCGATGGTCAAGTCGTACCGCACACACGGTCACCTCGCCGCGAAGCTCGATCCGCTCGGGTCCGAGCCGCCCGGCGATCCCGCGCTCGACCCGTCGTTCCTCGAGCTCGACGACCACGCGCTCGCGTCGGTGCCGGCCGCCCCGCTCCGCACGTTCGTCGAGGGCGACACGCTCCAGTCCGTGCTCGAGCACCTCGCCGAGATCTATTGCGGTTCGATCGCATATGAGATCGAGCACATCCGCTCCCACCGCGAGCGCTCGTGGCTGCGCGAGGCGATCGAGTCGCGCGCGTTCTGGATCGAGGGCACGCCGGAGGAGAAGCGCCGCCAGCTCGTGCGGCTGCTCCGCGTCGAGGGCCTCGAGTCCTTCCTCAAGCGCACCTTCCTCGGCGCCAAGCAATTCTCGATCGAGGGCCTCGACACGATGATCCTGATGCTCGACGAGGCCGTGCTCCTTGCGGCACGCGAGGGCATCGAGGACATCTCCCTCGGCATGGCGCACCGCGGCCGCCTCAACGTGCAGGCCCACGTGCTCCGCCTTCCCTACACGCAGATCCTCGCCGAGTTCGAGGGCGAGACCGACGCGCACGTCGAGACGCTCATGCCGGCGGGCGGCACGGGCGACGTCAAGTACCACTACGGCGCCACGGGCGTGCGCCAGCTCGAGGTCGAGCCGGGCGTCACGCGTGAGGTGCGCCTTGCGCTGATGCCGAATCCGTCGCACCTGGAGTTCATCAATCCGGTCGTCGTCGGGCGAGCGCGTGCGCTGCAGACCGACTGGCAGCCGCCGTCCAGCACGGTGCACGATCCCAAGCGCGCCCTCGCGATCCAGATCCATGGCGACGCGGCCTTCCCCGGCCAGGGCGTCGTGGCGGAGACGCTCAACCTGCAGGGCCTGCCGGGCTACACCGTCGGCGGCTCGCTGCACATCATCGCCGACAACCAGGTTGGCTTCACGACCGACCCGGGCGACGGCCGCTCGACGCGCCACTGCTCCGACATCGCCAAGGGCTACGACGTGCCGGTCATCCACGTCAACGCGGACGACGTCGA
>JBPCSK010000343.1:0-3726 GCA_051007275.1 Gaiellales bacterium
GTCCTCGCTGTTCGGTCGTACCGACGTGAGCTCGAACACGATGTGCGGATACGCCTCGGCGTGCAGGAAGTCAGGGCCCTTGACGTGGTTATCGCGGGCGTCGCTGCCGGTGTTGAAGCTATTCGCCGAGACCGTCGCCGTCCCGCTGATGACGCCATCGGCGACCGCAAACGATCCGGTCACGGCGGCGAAGCGGCCGCGCAGCCGCGTGATGCCGAGGTGCTGCACGACGAAGCCGACGGTCGAGTGGTCCGGGTCGATTGTCCAGCGACCGGCGGGCACGAGCTCGGCCTCCGGCGCCGCTACCTCTGGCGACGTCGCCGACAGCGCCATGGCGCGCGCTCCTGACGCCGACTCGCCGGCCTCGTCACCGACGCGCTGGCGTGGTGGGCGCGCGACACCGGCCGTCAACGGTGCCGCGCGCCACACGCGTGCATGCGGCGGCAGGGTCACTCGAACCACCCCGTCGGGGGAACGCCGTGTCCGCTGATCGCAGGCCGCGCGGCGGGGATGAGTCCGCACGTGCGCAGCCCGGATGCCCGGATGGCGTTGTCGAGCGCCACTGCCGCCGCAGTCCAGCACCGCCCGACTCGCACATGCCGCGTCGTCGGAACGGCAGAGTCATAGGGTCGTTTGCTGAACATGCCTGCATTGTGCGAGGCGGGTGATCAGCGAACGTCGTATGCCGCCGCCGAGCGGCTGCGGCTATCTACCGGAGCGTGCTGCGGTCTCAGCTGGGCATCGGGCCGACGTAGTCGACCTGGGGGCGGATCAGGCGCGGATACTGGATCTGCTCCAGCATGTGCGCTGTCCACCCCGCCGTGCGGGACACCGCGAACGTCGGCGTGTACAGGCCCGGATCGAGCTTGATCGTCTCCAGCACGGCGGCCGCGTAGTACTCGACGTTCGTGTAGAGGCGCTGATCGGGCTTGTACTCGTGCAGCAGCTCCAGGGCGGTCGTCTCGACGTGACGGGCGAGCGCCAGGCGCTGATCGTCCTCGCCAAGGCGCTCGGCGACCTCGCCGAGGGCGCGGGCACGCGGGTCGTACGTCTTGTAGACGCGATGCCCGAAGCCCATCAGGCGCTCCTTCTTCTCGATCTTGTCGCGCAGCCACGGCTCGGCGTTCTCCGGGGTGCCGATCTCGTCGATCATCGAGGAGACGTGGCTCGGAGCGCCGCCGTGCAGCTTGCCCTTGAGCGCGCCGATCGCGCCGACCAGGCCGGAGCCGATGTCGGAGGCCGTCGAGACGATCACGCGGCCGGTGAACGTCGAGGCGTTCATGCCGTGCTCGGCCGTCAGGACGAGGTACGCGTCGAGGGCGCCGACCTGGGCGTCCGTCGGCTCGGCGCCGTTCATCACGCGCAGGTAGGCGCGCGCCACGGAGTCGTCGGCCTTGATCTCACCCGGGGTCACGCCGGCGCGGCGGGCGCCGAGCAGCGCGACGGAGCCGGCGATCGCGCCGAGCGCGGCCTGCGCGTCGGCGAGCGTGCCGCCCTCGTCGAGGTGGCGCGTGGCGCCCCAGGCGCTGATCGCCGAGCGCACCGAATCCATCGGGATCGCGTCGGGATTGAGCGTGTTCAGGATCGACTGGTCGTCGGAGACGTGGCGCATGGCCGCGAAGATGGTCTCCCGCAGCTCCTGGCGCTCGGCCTCGTTCGGCAGGCGGCCGGTCCACAGGAGGTACGCGACCTCCTCGAAGCAGTTCTCGCGCACCAGCACCTCGGCGTCGTGGCCGCGGTAGATCAGCTGGCCGTTCTCGCCGTCGACCAGTCCGATCTCGGAGGGGCCGATAGAGATGCCCTCAAGGCCGTTGCCAGGGTGCATGCGGGGGTTGGAGTCAGTAGACATAGTGATCCTCTGCAGAGCGTTGGATAAAACGTAGCCGCATTCCGCATCGTGGGATGCCAGATGCGCCGGTTGATCACCATTTCGCGCCGAATTGGGATCTCGGCCGCCTCGTCAGAACCGCGAACGACGCTGATCAGGTTCCGATTGGGGTCTGACCCCATCCGGAAGTCGATCAGGTTCGGTTTGGGGTCTGACCCCATTTCGAACCTGCCGGAGACTCCTACCGATCGCCCCACCAGTCGCGCTGTCCGTCGACGTCCCCGCGCGGATCGTCACCGAGGTTCGGCGCGCCGATCACGAGGAGCTCGAGACCGTCCGGCCCGGCCTCGTAGCCCCGCCACGCCGCCGGGGCAACGCGCACCGCATCCCACTCGCCGACCTCGATGATCTCGCCGTCGAGGTTCATGCGACCGCTGCCGCGCACGACCACGTACGTCTCCTCCTGCCGCGTGTGCGCATGACCGAAGGGAAAGCGACAGCCGGGCGGGATGCGTTGGAACGTGAGCGCCGACTCCTCCAGCCCGAGCGGCTTGGTGACGGCGCGAAACTCGATCCCCTGCGGACCGTCGAACTGCGCGCCGATGTCGTCGACGTCGCGCCTGATGTTGCAGCGGGTGTAGGGCATCAGCGACTGGATCCTAGAGGGATCGCAAGGTTCGGATTGGGGTCTGACCCCATTCCGAACCTGCCGTCGAGTGGAGCCTGGGGGGATCGAACCCCCGACCCCCTGCTTGCAAAGCAGGTGCTCTCCCAGCTGAGCTAAGGCCCCGGGAACCGCTCCGTCGCGAGGATGAGCGGCAGGTACTGCAGGATTCGCAACCGCCGACCACCGCGCTGCGGCCGACCTCGCGAACGTGGTCAGTCTACCGACTGCCGCCGGCGTTCCGCGCACCGGAAAGCGCGAACGGAATTCGAAGTCCTACGGCGTCGACATCCGGCACGACGGAAGGCGCGTTGCGCGCGTGCACCAACGTGGTAAAAACGACCCATGAACATGTTCACCACTTCCCCACCTCGAAGGCGGACGCGACTGCGTCGGCTCTCCCCGCTCGCGCTGATCATGGCGATCGGCGCCATCGCCGTCCCGACCGCCGGGGCCGCGACGTGTCCGACCGGTGCGACCGCCGTCGGTGACCAATGCCGCCAGCCGTTCACGGCCAGCGGCACCTTCACGGTCCCGAGCGGCGTCAAGACCGTTGACGTCCTCGTCGTCGGTGCCGGCGGCGGCGGCGCGAGCGGCGGCGGTGCCGGCGGTCAGGTCGTCGTCGCCAAGACGCAGGCCGTGACCCCGGGCGCAAGCGTCGCGGTGACCGTCGGTGCCGGTGGCGCGGTGGTGATCGGCGCCGACGGCACGGCGGGCGGCGACTCCGCGTTCGGTGCCGTGACGGCCGTCGGCGGCGGCGGCGGCACCTCTGGTGCCACCCGGGCCGGCGGCGCGCTTACGGTGGGCGGCACCGTGCTCTTCACCGGCGGCACAGGCCCCGTCCTGACCGGTGGCGGCGGAGCCGGCGCCGGGGGCAACGGCGCTGACGGCACGAGCACCGTTACCAACGGCAACGGCGTCACGACCGGCGGCGCAGGTGGCGTGGGCGTCGACGTCTCGGCGAGCTTCCCGGGCCTCTCGCCCTCCACGTTCGGCGGTGGCGGTGGCGGCCTTGCCGCCTCGTTGGGCGGCGGCATCACCGGCACTCCCGGCGCCGGCGGTGCCGGCGGCGGTGGCACCGGCGCGTTCCTCACCTCCGGAGTGAGCACTCCCGGGACCTCCGGCGCGGCCAACACCGGCGGCGGCGGCGGCGCGGGATCCCTTGATGGGATCGTCGGCGTCGGCGGCTCCGGCTTCGTCCTCGTCCAGTGGAAGGCCGGCGCGGCGGCCACGG
>JBPCSK010000344.1:0-4057 GCA_051007275.1 Gaiellales bacterium
GCCATGATCGTGCCGATAATCGCCGCTGGGGCGACGGGCACGCGGCGCAGCAGACCGATCGCGATGCCGGCGATGGCGGCGAGGCCCAGCAGCACCCACCAGAGCCACGTGATCGGCGCGCCGAGCCACGTCAGGTCGCCCGTGATCGCGGCGGTCTGGCCGTCGACCTCGACCGGCACGCTCCAGCCGTAGAGCCGGCGCTGCTGCGACGGATCGGCGCGCACCTTGGCCGGCGGCTGCGACGCCATCCAGTGCGCCCGATGGTCATGGAACACCACGCTGTCGCCGGTGCCGGTCTGCACCCAGTCGGGCGCGACCGTCGTGGCGGCCTCGGGGATCGCTGCACCCGTTCTGCGCACGTCGTTGAGCGCCACGGCCGGCGAGCTGCGGTTCTCCCACGTGCCCGAGGCGTCGAGTCGCAGGTACGGCTCGCCGCCGTAGCCCATGATCACGACCGTCCGGGCCGTGGTGCGCGTGATCTCCAGCCGATCGTCGCCGCCCACGACCCGCGCCGTCAGCCCGGTGGGGACGGCGGTGATCGACGAGCGGTAATCCGTGCCGCCGGTCTGCCCGCCATGCGCGAGCGCCGCGGCGGGCGCGACCAGCGCGACCGCGAGCATGGCAAGCACGAGCGGGAGGCGCCTCATCATCCGCAGCCTAGCGCTGACCGTGCGCTCAGGACGGGAGGCCGGCGGCGAGCTCGCGCACGAGCGCCTCGAGCGCCTCAGGCCCGCCGCGCTCGATCGCGTCGATCGCGGCAGAGCCCACGATGGCGCCGTCCGTGCCGGCCGCGATCAGCCCCTCAACGTGCGCGCGCGTCGAGACGCCGAACCCGCCGAGGATCGGCGTATCGCCGGCGGCGGCGCGCGTGCGCTCCAGCAGCTCGGCCACGCGGGGGTCGAGGTTCTCGCGGGCGCCGGTGACGCCGACCGCGGCGACGAGGTAGACGAAGCCGGTGCTGGCTGCTGCTGCCGACTCGATGCGCTCGGGGCGGGAGGTGGGGGCGACGAGGTGGATCAGATCGACGCCCTCGGCGGCGGCAGCGTCCCGCAGCGGTCCGGACTCCTCCGGCGGGATGTCCGCCACGATCAGCGCCTCAGCACCTGCGTTGGCGGCATCGCGGCAGAAGCCCTCGAGGCCGTAACTCTCGACGATCGCGCCGTACGTCATCGGCACCAGCGGGACATCGACGCGGTCGTTGATCTCGGCGAGCAGCTCGAGCGCGCGCTCGGGCGTGATGCCCGCGTCGAGCGCGGCCTGTGCGGCGCGCTGGATCGTCGTCCCGTCGGCCAGTGGATCGGAGTAGGGGATACCGAGCTCGATCACGGTGGCGCCGCCGCGAACGGCGGCCTCGGCCAGCGCGGGAGCGTCCTCGTTGGCCATCAGATAGACGGCGAGGCTGGGGCGGGGGATGTTCACTCGACACCCCGTCGCGCGGCGATCTGGTCGACGTCCTTGTCGCCACGACCGGACAGCCCGACGAGCACGTCGCCGCTGGGGCCGAGGTCGCGCGCGATCCGCTCGGCGATGACGAGCGCGTGGCTCGACTCGAGCGCGGGGATGATGCCCTCCAGGTGGCAGAGGCGATCGAAGGCGACCAGCGCCTCGTCGTCGGTGGCGCCGATGAACTCCGCGCGCCCGGTGGCGTGGAGGAAGGCGTGCTCGGGGCCCACGCCCGGATAGTCGAGACCGGCGCTGATCGAGTGCGTCTCCACGACCTGGCCGTCGTCGTCGCAGAGCACGTACGAGCGCGAGCCGTGGAGGATCGAGACCTTGCCGCCGCTCAGCGACCGCGCGTGCAGCGCGCCGCCGGTACCGCCGGCCTCGACGCCGATCAGACGCACGGGGTCGTCGCGGAAGCTGTGGAAGATGCCGATCGCATTCGAGCCGCCGCCGACGCATGCCTCGACGGCCTCGGGCAGGCGCCCGGCACGCTCGAGCATCTGTCCGCGCGCCTCCTCGCCGATCACGGCCTGCAGCCGCCGCACGAGATACGGATACGGGTGCGGGCCGGCGGCCGTCCCGATCAGATAGTGCGTGTCCTCGACGTTGGCGATCCAGTCGCGGATGGCATCGTTGAGGGCGTCCTTGAGCGTGCCCGCGCCGTTCGTGACGGGGATCACCTCGGCGCCGAGCATCTTCATGCGCACGACGTTGGGGCGCTGGCGGCGCATGTCCTCCTCGCCCATGTAGACGACGGCCTTGAGACCGAAGCGCGCGCAGGCGGTGGCGGTGGCCACGCCGTGCTGGCCGGCGCCCGTCTCCGCGACGATGCGCTGCTTACCGAGGCGCTTGGCGATCACGGCCTGCCCGAGCGCGTTGTTGATCTTGTGCGCGCCGGTATGGGCGAGATCCTCGCGCTTGAGCCAGATGCGCGCGCCGCCGACGTCCTCGGTGAGGCGCTCGGCGAGGTAGAGCGGGGTGGGGCGGCCGACGAAGTCGCGCGCCAGCAGGGCCAGCTCGGCGTGGAAGGCGGGATCGGCGAAGGCCTCGTTCATGCCGGCCTCGAGCTCGTCGAGGGCGGCCATCACGGTCTCGGGCACGAAGCGACCGCCGAACTCGCCCCAGCGGCCCATGCCGTCCGGCGGATAGGCGTCGGCGGGCGTGCCGTGCTGGGCGGTATCGGTGCTGCTCATGCTGCCTTCCCTTCGCGCGCGGCGGCGATAAACGCCGACACGCGGTCGTGATCCTTGATGCCGGGCTCGCGCTCGACGCCGCGTGCGACGTCGACGCCCCACGGCTGCGCGGCGGCGACCGCCGTCGCGACGTTGCCGGGCGAGAGTGCGCCCGCGAGCACGATGCGGCGCCCGCCGCGTCCGAGCTCGGCCACGGCGCTCCAGTGCGCGGCCAGCTCCTCCACGGTCGGCTCGTCGCCGAACGCGCGGTCGAGCAGCAGCGGGTCCTCGCCATCGATTGCGTCGGCGGGCAGACGACGCGCCACGATCGCGCGATCACCGAGCACGTCGCGCGTCTCGACCGCGTGCGAGCCGTAGACCTGCACGCGGTCGAGCTCGGCCACCTCGAGCACCTGCGCTTCGTACCCGGCCGTCTCATCGGCCAGCACGCCGACGGCCTCGACGCCGCGCGGCACGTGCCGACGCAGTCGCCGCACGGCATCGATGTCCACCGCGCGGGGCGACCACGGCACGAGGACGAACCCGATCATGTCGGCGCCAGCCGCGACGGCCTGGTCGACATCGTCGGCGTTCGTCATGCCGCAGATCTTCACCAGCGTCACGGGCGAGTCAGCTCCTCGAGCAGGTCGGGATTGCGCATGAGGGCCGTGCCGACGAGTGCGGCTGAGGCGCCTGCGGCACCAGCCGCGTCGAGATCGGCGCGCGACCTCACGCCCGATTCGGCCACGCTGATGTACCCGGCGGGCACGGCGCCCAGCAGGCGACGCTGGTCGGTCGGCTCGACCGACAGCGTGCTCAGATCGCGTGCGTTCACGCCGATTAGCGGGCAGCCGAGATCGAGCGCTCGGCGCAGCTCGGCCTCGTTGTGCACCTCGCAGAGCACGTCCATCTGATGATCCTCGGCGGCCTGGATCAGGTCCTGCGCGAGCGAGTCCTCGACGAGTGCGAGCAGGACGAGGATCGCATCCGCGCCATGTGCGCGTGCCTCGACGACCTGGTACGGGTCGACGAAGAAGTCCTTGCAGAGCAGCGGCAGGTCGGTCACCTGGCGGACCTTGGCGAGGTCGAGCAGCGACCCGGCGAAGTCCTTGCCGCTCGTCAGCACGGAGATCGCCGCGGCACCGCCTGCCTCGTACCGTCGCGCCACCTCAGCTGCGTCGGCGTTGGGCGCGATCGGCCCCTCGCTCGGCGACGCGCGCTTGATCTCGGCGATCACCTTGACGCGGCCAGGCCGACGACTTCGCCGCGGGCCTCGCCCGCGCAGCGGAGGCCATCGACACGGGCCAGGCGCAGCGCGTCCTCGACGCCGTCGGTGCCTCCGCCCGCGCCGCAGCGGAGCGCGACGCATGACCTGGCGGCGATCAAGTTCGGTTTGGGGTCAGACCCCAAACCGAACTTGCCTTGTGGGGTTCGGTTTGGGG
>JBPCSK010000345.1:0-1947 GCA_051007275.1 Gaiellales bacterium
TGCACGAGCACCTTGAAGATGCCGAGCGCGGCCTCCTCGGTGCTGAGCTTCAGCGGCTTGGCGATCTTCGTCTCGACGGCCTTGCGGGCGAGGTCGACGCGGAGGTCCTTCTTGCCACCGAGGAACAGCTCGGGGCGCAGCCAGCCGAGCGCGATGATCGCGTCCGTCGCCGTCGGCTCCGTGCCGCCTTGGTTGTAGGCCGCCGGACCCGGCATGGCGCCGGCCGAGCGGGGGCCGACGCGGAAGATGCCGCCGGAGTCGACGTACGCGATCGAACCGCCGCCGGCACCGATGGTGTCGACGTCGACCATCGGGATCATGGCCTGGTACGGACCGACCTTCGTGTCGAGCAGGTGCTTCATGCGCAGCTTGCCGTCCTGCGCGAGGCCGATGTCGGCGGAGGTGCCGCCGACATCGAGGGTGATGACGTTGCGCTCGCCCGCGACGCGACCGGCCCAGATGCCGCCGACGACGCCTGCGATCGGACCCGACATCAGCAGGTTGACCGGGCGCTCGGAGGCGGCCTCAGGCGTCGCCACGCCGGCGGCGCTGGTCATCAGCTGGATGCCCGTCTTGACGCCCATCTTGCGGAGCTCGGCGTCGAAGCGGCGCACGTAGTTCGAGACCTTCGGGCCGACGAACGCGTTGAGCGCCACGGTCGAGAAGCGCTCGTACTCGCGGTACTGCGGGATGACCTCGGAGGAGACCGAGATGTACGCCTCCGGGAACTCCTCGCGCACGATCGCGGCGACGCGCTTCTCGTGCTCGTCGTTGAGGAAGGAGAAGAGGAGGCAGACGGCGACCGAGTCGACCGCGGCCTTCTTCAGCTTGCGGACCTGGGCGCGGACCTCGCGGTCGTCCAGCGGGATCTGGACGGAGCCGTCGGCGAGGATGCGCTCGTTGACCGTGAGGCGGTTGCGGCGGCGCGCGATCGGGAACGCCTGCCACGGCAGGTTCTGCCACAGCGAGAAGTTCATCGGCTTCTTGTGCCGCGCGATGTGGATGATGTCGCGGTAGCCCTTCGTCGTGATCATGCCGACGTTGGCGCCGTTGTGCTCGATCACGATGTTGGTCGCCACGGTCGTGCCGTGGAAGACCTGATCCAGCTCCGACGGCTTGATACCGGCCATCTGGCACAGCGTCGAGATGCCGTCGACGGTCGCGATGGAGGGGTCCGCCGGCGTCGACGGCGTCTTGTGCACCAGCACGGTCCCCTTCTCATCATCGACGTAGATCAGGTCGGTGAACGTTCCTCCGACGTCGACTCCGATGCGCTTCATCCCGCTCCTCCGGTTGATTCTCTCCGTGCGGAGGATGGGGGCGAAACACCGCACCCGATAAATCCTCCGCGCAGCAGGCGTTATAGAGTGCCTCGGGTGCCGATGTCAAACAATCGGCCGGTATTCCTCTTGTCTCATTCCGCTCCAGCTGCCCGCCCGTCGTGGACCGTGATGGCGCGCGTCGTCATCATCGCTCTCGGCATCGGCTGGAACTTCGCGATCATCGGGCCGATCGCGCGGCAGCTGGCGAGCTCGTTCGGCGTGACGCTCGGAGCGGTGGGGCTGCTCACGACGCTGCTGCTCGTCACGCACGCCCTGTCGCAGCTGCCCGCCGCGGTGCCCGCGCAGCGCTACGGCCCGCTCAAGCTCGTGCGCTTCGCGTTCCTGCTGGTGGCGGCGGCGAATCTGCTCGCCGCCATCAGCCCGGTGTTCTGGCTGCTTGGCGTCGCGCGGCTGATCGTCGGTCTCGGCACCGGCCCGGTCTTCGTGGGCGGGCTCGAGGGAACGCGCCGGCTCGGCGGGGCTTTCCTCGCCGGCATCTTCGGCGGCGCTGCCACGCTCGGTCTCGGGCTCGCGCTCGTCGTCGGTGCCGGACTCGAATCGTCGGGCGCGTCGTGGCGGTGGAGCTTCGTGATCGCCGCCGGCATCGCGCTGCTCGGCTCAGCGC
>JBPCSK010000346.1:0-2419 GCA_051007275.1 Gaiellales bacterium
GGTCGCTTCATGTTCGCGAATGCGAATGCCGAGGCCCACGCGGCCGCCGGCGACCTGATCGCACTCGGGGTCGAGCCCGACGCCGTGTTCCGGCGGCTCTACGAGGGCAAGCCCGCGGCACGCGTGCGCCTGCTGGCCCGCGCCCTCAGCTCGCTCGACCTTCGCCTCGACGGACGCCTCGCCGTCGCCTGCATCAGCCTCGATGACCTCGCGCAGAGCGGGGCCGCGGAGGCCGATTCGGACGGGGTGATCGACCATCTTCGCGCGATCGACGGCGTGGAGGTCGCCGCGGTCATCCGTGAGCCGCGCGCCGGGGGCGGTCTGCTGAAGAAGGTATCGCTGCGCAGCGCGCAGCCGTACGTGGACGTGGCGCGCATCGCACATGTCGGCGGCGGCGGGGGACACGCGATGGCCGCGGGCTTCGCCATGGAGGCCGACTTCGCGCACGTGATCGCGCTGATCGAGACGGAGCTCGCGCGTGCCTGAAGCGCCGACCGCCGGCCTGCTCCTCGTGGACAAGCCGGCCGGCATCAGCTCGTTCGGCGCCATCGCGCGCCTGCGACGCGCCTACGGGCGCAAGCTCGGACACACCGGCACGCTCGACCCGTTCGCCACGGGGCTGCTCGTCGTCCTCCACGGCCGCGCCACGCGCCTCGCGCCGTATCTCGGCGGACTCGACAAGCGCTACCGCGCCACGGTCCAGTTCGGCACGACGTCAACGACCGACGACCCGGAGGGGGAGCTGACGCTCACCGGTCGGGTGACGACCGAGGCCGCCCTGATCGCCGCGCTGCCGGCGTTCATCGGTGACATCGAGCAGGTTCCGCCCGCCGCCAGCGCCGTCCACATCGACGGGGAGCGCGCCTACCGGCGATTTCGGCGCGGTGAGACCGTTACCGTCCCCGCACGGCACGTCACCGTCCACGAGATCACGCTGATGCACTTCGACCACGACACGCAGACCGCTGAGCTCGACGTCGCCTGCGGGACCGGCACGTACATCCGCAGCATCGCCCGCGATCTGGGCGAGGCGCTCGGCACCGGCGCCCACCTGACGGCGCTTCGGCGCACTCAGGTGGGCGGCTTCCGCGTCGATGACGCCGCGGCTCCCGACGCCATTGCCGAGTCCACGCCCGGCACGCTGGCGTGGGCCGCGCCGCTGACGGCCATCCCCGGCCTGCCGCGGCGTGCCGTGACCGCCGCCGAGCGCTCCGCGATCGGGCACGGGCAGCGCATCCCCGATCACGAGCTGCACGGGGACGTGGCGCTGATCGCCGCGGATGCCCTGATCGCCATCGGCACCGCCGACGGCGTGGAGATCGCGCCGCGTCTCGTACTGGAGCCGGCATGACCGAGCGTCAGGTCCGCACGCTGCACCAGGGCATCGACGAGGTCCCGCCCGGCCGCCGCTCGGTTGCGCTCGGCACCTTCGACGGCGTGCATCTCGGCCACCAGGCCGTGATCCGCGCGGCCAAGGAGGTCGGCACGCGTCTGGGCGTCAGCACGATGGCCGCGACGTTCCACCCGCGGCCGGCCACGGTGATCCGACCCGGCACGCCGTCCGCGTCGCTGAGCGGCATCACCGAGCGCATTCGCATGCTGTATCAGGCGGGTGCCGACGAGGTGGTGATGATGCGCTTCACGCCCCAGCTCGCGGCGCTCAGCGCCGCCGAGTTCGTGGAGCAGGTCCTCGTCGGCAAGTTCGGCGCCGTGGCGATCACCGTCGGGGAGGACTTCCGCTTCGGTCACGATCGCCTCGATGGCGTCGAGGCCATGCTGACGATCTGCGCACCGCTCGGGGTGGAGGTCGCCGCCGTCAACCTCCTTGCCGACGACGGCGAGAAGATCTCCTCGTCGCGCATCCGCGGGCTGATCAGCGAGGGGGAGATGCAGGAGGCGGCCCAGCTGCTCGGCCGCCTGCCATCGCTCGACGGCGTCGTGGCGCACGGCGACAAGCGCGGCCGCGAGATCGGCTTTCCGACCGCCAACCTCAGCGTCGTCCCCGGCCAGCAGCTGCCCGCCGAGGGCGTCTACGCCGGCTGGGCGACCATCAACCCCGGCGAGCAGCGCTTCGCCGCCGCAATCAGCGTGGGTCGCAACCCGCACTTCGGCGACGTCGACGACCTGCGGATCGAGGCCCACCTGCTCGACTACGACGGCGCCGAGATCTACGACCGGCCGCTGCGTCTGGACTTCCACTCGATGGTGCGAGGGCAGGGCGTCTACGACAGCCTCGAGGCGCTGGTGGCGCAGATCACCGCCGACGTCGAGGTCGTCCGCGAGCGCACGTCCGCCGCCACCTAGGCGGTAGGCTGCGTGGACATGCGACGCCTGCTTCCGCTCGCGCTCCTGGCGCTGCTGGTCCTGCCGAACGGCGCGGGTGCGATCACGTCGCGCGTCATCGGCGGCACGGCCGCGT
>JBPCSK010000347.1:0-2039 GCA_051007275.1 Gaiellales bacterium
CGTTGTTCGCGTCGAATTGCTGGCGCAGCCCGGCGTAGCCCGTCGTCTTTGTCCTGAGATCGCTACCGATCGCGCGGACGAGCTTGCGTGGTGCCCAGACTTTGAAGATGAGCGCGCTGGCGCCAGCGAAGGCGGCGCCCGATGCGGCTCCGAAGCCGGCGTTGATGAGGATGCTCTGAAAGTCGGTGACGCTGCCGGTGGTGAGCAATTGCTCGGCGACGGCACCGACGGCGCCGCTGATGGCGCCGATGACCGTGCCGACAGCGACTTGCGCGAAGAAGGCGCCGACGCCGTAGCTTGCGGTGGCGGCAGTCCCGATGCCGAAGGTGAGGCTGCCAATCAGGACACCGACGACGGCGGCGGCGACCATGCCGCCGATCATGCCCCAGGACGGTGCGTTGCCGGTTGGGTCGTTGAGGTTGATGGGGTCGCCGATGGCGTACTCGTACGCGTTCATGGAGCCGCCGATGGTCGGGTCGGGCTGCAGCCAGCGGCCACCGTCAGGCGTGTAGGAGCGGTCGCCGATGATCGTGATCGGGGTAGACAGGCGCAGCGTCGAGGCGCCGGTACCTGATTGCCAGCCGAGACCGTCGAGGACGAGCTCGATCGGCGTTTTCGGATCACTGGTACGCAGGACGCTGACGGCCTCGCCATCGGGCGAGTAGAGATGCGTCTGCGTCGGCGCAGCATCGCCACGCGAGGTCCAGGTACCGTTCCCAGTCGCGTCGTCGTACACCCAGCGCGTGGGTGCGCCCTGCTCGTCGAGGATGACCTTCACGCCGTTGACGGGACTGATGATCTGACCCTCGAGGCTGCCATCGCCGCCGAGGACGAGGGAATCGCCCGACGTCGTCGCAGTCACCATCGACTGCTCGCCGTTGACGGTGCGCGTGAGCGTCGTCGTCGATCCTGCGTCGGAGAACGCGTAGCTCCGCTGCGCATCACCGGCGGAGAGCAGGTGGCCGGCGGCGTCGTACGTCAGGCCGACGTCGCCGATCTTCGTCGCGCGCCCGGCGGCGTCGTACTCGACCTGACCCGAGAAGCGCTCGCCCGCCGCGCTCAGCAGGCGATTATCTGTGCCGTAGGCGAAGGTTGCGGTCGTCTGCGACTCGTCGGCACGCGTGGTCGTCTCGGATGCGCGGTTGCCGTTGAGGCCGTCAGGGCCGGTGTACGCGTTCTGCCAGCGCGTCTCCGAAACGGGGATGGTGCCGGTCAGCTTCGTGTCGATCAGGCGCCCGTCGACGTTGTAGTCGTACGAGTACGTCGACGTGCCCGACGGTCCCGTGATCGTGCGCGACAACAGACGCCCAGAGGGCGAGCGGACCATCGACTCGTTCAGCGTGGTGCCGTTCGGGAAGCGCGTCGTCGTCGTCTTGGGATTGTTGTTCTGATCGAGCTCGAACGTCTGCACCGCGCCATTGCCGAGCTCGGTCCGCTGGAGCGTGCCATCGGTCGCGTACGTGTTCGTCGCGAGGCGATGCCCGTTGACGGTCACCGTTGCGATCTGGCCACTGGAGGCGTACGAGTAGTCGGTCGTGCGCGACGTGCCGTCCTTCGTCGTCTCGATCACGCGCGTGAGGTACCCGCGCACCGCATCCCACTGGCGGATCGTGGTCGTGCCCTGTGCGTCGGTCGTCTTCCACGCGTTGCCGTTGGTGTCGACCGTGACCGTCTCAACCTTCGTCTCGCCACCCGTCACGGTGACGTCGGCCGAGACGAGCGGGTTACCGGCAACGATCGGGAGCGAGTAGCTCGTCGCTTCCTCGCCAAGTCAGGTCGTCGTCGCCTTGAATGCGAGATTGTCAGCACCTGCCATCGAGCATGACGTCGCGACGCCATCAGAGCCCGACAGGGCGCCACCGTCAGGACCGGCGACCTGCGAGACGACCGAGCCGCCCGGCAGGCTCACGCTTTTTACCGCGCCGGACTGGTCGACCTGCTGCCCATTGCAGTCGGTCGCCACGGAGTCCTTCGGATAGTACGACGACGTCGTCGTATGCCCCGACGCGTCGGTCACGCTCGTCGAGCGCCCCCACTGG
>JBPCSK010000348.1:0-6423 GCA_051007275.1 Gaiellales bacterium
GTGAAGAAGGTCGAGGCCGTGCGCTTCCTTGAGCGCCCTGAGCGCACGATGGGCCAGGGCGCGATGCAGTGGCTGCTGCACGAGCCCGTCGTCTCGACGGTGCTGCCGAACATCTACAACGTCGAGCAGATCGACGAGTTCGCCGCCACGTCCGAGACCCCGCCGATCACCGACGAGGAATTCACCCGCGTCGAAGCGCTGTGGGAAGAGGGCTTCGGCGTCGAGCCGTACACCGGTGACGACGCCGGCGTGCTGCTCGGCGAGCTCGCGACCGGCTAGGCAGTGCGGCCGGCGACGGCCGTCAGGAGATCGAGCATCCGCCGGGCCTGGACGACGTCGGCCTGCGCGTCCGCCTTGGCCTGGCCTGCGGGGTCCTCGCGCGGCAGACTAAGCGCCGTGCGGAGACCGTCGAGAATCGCATCCTCGCTGGTCGGATCGACGCGGATGGCGGACGTGTCCGGCAGGTCGCGCGCCACGGGAGCCGTCGTCGACACGACGAGCGGTACGCCGCATGCCACCGCCTCGAGCGCCCCGAGGCCGTAGCCCTCGCTGAGCGCCACCAGCGCCGCCGCATCGGCCCCACGGAGCAGCACCGGCACCTGCTCCGGCGAGACAGCACCCAGCAGACGCACGCCCGTCATACCGCGCAGCGTCTCCTCAAGCGGGCCGGAGCCAGCGATCCAGAGCTCGCCCCCGCCCCGCTCGGCGAACAGCCGCTGCGCTGCGCGCGCAAGGCGTTCCGGGTTCTTGCGCTCGATCAGGTTGCCAATCTGGACGATCAGCGGTCGCTGCGGCGGCTCGCCGTACGGCGATAGGTCGGCAGGCCCGGGGCGAAACAGCACGCGATCGACGCCCGTGTTGATGACGTCGATGACGAGCCCCGGATAGACGGCATCGAGGCGCTCGGCGAGTGCCGGCGACACGGCGACGACGCGGTCTGCACCGGTGATCGCTCGCCTGAGACTCGCGCGCAGCGCCTTGGACCGCTCGAGGTGCGTGACGTCGCCGCCATGCGCGACGAGGACGTACGGCGCCTTGGCCGCCCGGGCCGCACGCCGCGCCATCAGCGCCGTGGGCGTGAGGTAGTGCGCGAGCACCACGTCGGGCTGCATGCGATCGGCGGCGTGGGCGCCGCGGCTGCGCAGGCCGCTGTACTTGCGCGCCGTCCCGAGCCTGCCCGTCGCCTGCTTCTGCAGGCCCACGATCTCGACCGTGCAGCCATTCTGCTCGAGCGCCCGCGTCTGCCGCGCCACGAAGACGCCGTACTGCGGCACCTCGAGCGAGGGGATCATGTTGGAGACGACGAGGACTCGAAGCGAATCGCGCACCTACTGAGGATGCCTCACGTTGCGGTCGCTAGGCTGCACGAGCCTGCGCGAAAGACGGCGCAAAGCGGCACAGTTCCGTCTACGCCTCTGTAGTTCAATAGGTAGAACACTGGATTTGTAATCCAGGTATATCGGTTCGATTCCGGTCGGAGGCTCTTTCTGACGCGTCGCTGCGGCACCTGCCATGTGGATATCTCGGCCAAGCCGCGCGGACAGCGCTTCTGCAGCCGCTCATGTGCCGCGACGACGAACAACCGCGGTATCGCTCACAACCGCCGCTCTGGCCGCTTCGCGGCGAAGCCCTGCGCGCACTGCGAGAAGGTGACGACGAATCCGCGGTTCTGCTCGGTGGGCTGCTCTCATGCGCATCGACGTGACGCCTATGACGCGGAGATCCGCGCGTCCGGCATCCTGCCTTCCCCTCATGCCGCACGCCAGTACCTGCGGCGAACGCGTCCCCACTGCTGCTCCATCTGCGGCACCGCAAGCTGGCTCGGGCAACCGGTGCCGCTGATTGTGGATCACATCAACGGCAATCCGGGTGACGATCGCATCGACAACCTGCGGCTCGTCTGCGGCAACTGCGACATGCAACTCCCCACGTACAAGTCGCGCAACCTCGGCAATGGTCGCGCCTGGCGTCGGCGACGCTACGCCGAGGGCAAGAGCTACTGACCGCGTTCCGCTGCGGTTACGCCGAGTTTGCGATCCGGTGAAGTCCGCTCGCTGCCGACCTGGCAGGAGTACGCTGAAGGTATGGGAACCCACCTGCATATCGCGCATCGGGGGTACCGGACCGGCCTCGGTGACAACACGCTCGCGCAGTTGCAGGAGGCCATCCGCCTCGGAGCCGACATGGTCGAAGTCGACGTGCGCCGCCGCCGTTCCGACGGCGAGCTCGTGCTGTCGCACGACAAGGGCCCTAACGAGACCGCACCGCGCCTGCGCGACGCCTTGGCGCTGGCCCGGCACCACAACATCCCGCTCAACCTCGACCTCAAGCAGAACCACCTCTCGGAGCAGCTCGTTCGGGAGTTGCGTGACGCCGAGATGACGGAGCGCATCGTGATTACCGGCGGTGGCTGGGAGCAGGCGCTGTGGATCCGCCATCTCGAGCCCCGCATCCGCGTCGGCCTCACGATTCCGCGCCGGCACCACGACTGGATTCGCGCGCTTGGCTGGGTCGCGAATCGCGCGTGGCGCTTCGTCTGGACCGGCCGCGTCGATCTGCTGCTCAAGGCGACGCACTGCGATCTCGTCACCGTGCAGCACCGGCTCGTCACCCCGAAGCTGATCACGCAGGTGCATCGCGCCGGCGGTGAGATCTGGGTGTGGACGCCGGACGATCCGGCGACGATCTCCCGCCTCGTGGCGATGGGTGTCGACGGCATCTGCACGAACGTGCCGGACCCAGCACGCATGGCGGCCATGC
Organism: Gaiellales bacterium; assembly: GCA_051007275.1. GTDB lineage: Bacteria > Actinomycetota > Thermoleophilia > Gaiellales > F1-60-MAGs149 > F1-60-MAGs149. The sequence goes on from JBPCSK010000348.1 coordinate 2,761, forward strand.
TGCGCAGCGCCCTGCCTGCCGCCGCGTAGCCTCAGGCGAACGTGCGCACGGTGTACACCACCGCCACCACCACGCCGATCACCAGCACGATCCGCTGCAGCACCTGTGCCGGTACGCGACTCGCCACACGGCCGCCGAGGTAGCCGCCGACCAGCGCGCACACGAGCATGACGCCGGCCGTCATCCAGAGGACGTGGCCGGAGAAGAGGAAGATGACGGCGGCCAAGCCGTTGACGACGAGGCTCGTGCACTGCTTGAGCGCATTGATGCGCGTGAGCGTGTCGACGAGAACCATGCCGAGCACCGCGAGCACGATGATACCCAGCCCCCCGCCGAAGTAGCCGCCGTAGATCGCGGCCAGGAAGATGCCAATCGACGGGCCGAGGAGCTGCTCCCGCCCGCCGGACAGGTTTGAGACTCGTGCGGCGACACGACGCTTGACCTGATCGCCGAGCGCCAGGATGACGACCGCGCCCATGATCAGGAACGGGACGAGCACCTTGAATGCGCTCTCCGGCGTGATCAGCAGCAGGATGGCTCCGAGGATCCCGCCGATGGCAGCCGCGGGCAGGAGGACGCGCATCCGGCGCCCCTGCCCGACGAGATCGCCGCGCTGCGCGTACGTCCCGCCGAGATAGCACGGCACGAGCGCCACCGTGTTGGTGACGTTTGCCGTGACCGGCGGCACGCCCAGCGCGAGCAGCACGGGAAACGACAGCAGGGTCCCGCCGCCAGCCAGCGCGTTGACCACCCCGGCCGCGAGCGCGGCAAGGCCGGCGATGGCGTACTGACCCGGCGTCATGCCGGCAATCTACGCGGTTCTACGCGGTCTCTGCGACATCGCGGCTGGCGCGATGCTGCTCGATCTTGCGCTTGACGCGCTGCAGGGCGTTGTCGACCGCCTTGGGGTCGCAGCCAGCCTGTTCCGCGATCGCGTCGTACGAGTCACCGGCCATGAACGCGGCCAGCACCTCAGACTCGAGCGGGGACAGCGAGGAGCCGAGCATGGAGACGAGCGACTCGAGCTCGTCGCTCGACACGACGCACGAGGCAGGATCCATCGTCGGGGAGCCGGCGATGGCGTCTCCGAGCGTGCACTCGCCGCCTTCGGGATCGGCTCCGGCCGGCGTGTGCGAGAAGGAGATGTAGCCGTTGAGCGGCTGGTGCTTGTTGCGCGTAGCGCCCTTGATCGCCGTGATGATCTGGCGCGAGATGCACAGCTCCGCGAAGGAGCGGAACGAGGTCTCGCGGTCGACGCGATAGTCGCGGATCGCCTTGTAGAGCCCGATCAGGCCCTCCTGCTGCAGGTCGTCGGAGTCGCCGCCGGCCAGGAAGTAGCTCGAGGCCTTGAGGCGCACGAAGGGCTGGTAGCGGCGAATCAGCTGATCCAGCGCGGCGTCGCTGCCGTTACGGGCGCGCAGAACGAGGTTGAGATCGCCCTGATCTCGCTTCTGACGGGCTGCCGGATCAGCGGTCCGTGCGTTCGTGGCTCGGGCGGTCTGCATTGGGGTTCTGCTCCTCCATCCCGGGGACGAAAACCCTCATCTTTCGAATGAGGTTTACCCGGACGACCCCATGCTGCCTGAGGTATTTGGGAAATGCAAGCGCAAAGTGAATATTCATAGGGCTGTTCCTAATTTGCCTGCAAACCGTTACAAACCCACGCATAGGTTGGATCCGCTGATTTCGGCTCTATACGGGGGCTTACACGGTGTTCGTAGGCATGTTCCTATGCTCCAACACTCTGCAGGGGTTCAGGCCTGGGCGCGTTGACGCACTGCTTCAAAGAGCAGCACGCCTGCCGTCACCGAGACGTTCAAGGACGAGATCGACCCGCCCAGGGGGATCGAGACGGTCTGATCGCACGCATCCATCACCCGCGGGCGCACACCGGAGCCCTCGGCCCCGAGCACGAAGATGCACCCGTCGCGATAATCGGCGTCGGTGTACCCGGTCTCGCCGTCGGCCGCGGCCGCATAGCTCCAGATTCCGGGCCGCTTGGCGCGCTGCAGCCAGTCGGCCATGTTCGCCGCAACCGCAATCGGCAGATGCTCCACCGCACCGGCACTGGCTTTCGCCACGACGGCGGTCACGATGGCGCTGCCGTGGCGCGGCACGACAAGCCCAGCCGCCCCGGCACATTCCGCGCTGCGGACGATGGCGCCGAGGTTCCGGGGGTCACTGACGCCGTCGAGCGCGATGATCAGCGGTGCGTCTGCATCCAGCAGGTCGTCGGGATCGGCGTACGGGAACGGATCGACCCGCGCCGCAATGCCCTGATGGTCGGAGCTGCCGGCCAGGGCGCCGATCTCGTCGGCGCCCGTGACGCGCACCGTGCAACCAGGCTCGCGCAACCAGGGCAGCGCCCCCTTGGCCTTCTCGGTGACGAGGATCTCGTGCACCGCACGGCGCCCGCGCGTGGCCTCGTGCACGGGCTGGCGCCCATAGATGATGTCGGCGCTCATACCTGCTGCAATTCGGGGCCGTCGGCGAGATCCTGCACGACCCAGCCGAGCGCGTGCAGCTCATCGCGGATCGCATCGGCCCGGGCAAAGTCCTTGGCGGCGCGGGCAGCCTCGCGTTCCTGCAGCAACGCCACGGCCTCGGCTGGCGGGCCATCGGCAGCAGCACCCAGACCGTCGAGTCCGAGCACCCAGAGGCAGTCGATCAGCACGGCACGGGCCTGCGCGACATCGGCCGGGCTGGCAGTCCCGGTGTCCGTGGCGGCATTGAGGACGCGCACGAGATCGAAGAGCGCGGCGAGCCCTTCCGGCGTACCGAAGTCGTCGTCGAGAGCAGCGCGGAAGCGGGCATCGGCGTCGGCTGCGGCTGTGGCCAGCGGACCGCCGGAAACCGGCGCCGCATCGCCCGCGATACGCGCTGCGCGGCGCAGCACCTCGCGCAGACGATCATTCGACTTGCAGGCGTCCTCAAGCGACGCGGGGCTGTAGTCGAGCGGCGAGCGGTACTGCGCGCGAGCGAAGAGGCTCAGCAGCGTCTCGTGCCCCTCGCGATCCAGCGCGTCCGACAGGCGATCGATGTTGCCGAGCGAATTGGACATCTTGTCGCCGCCGAACCGCAGCATGCCGTTGTGCAGCCACGTGCGTGCGAAAGGCCGCCCGGTCACGGCCTCGGACTGCGCGCGCTCGTTCTCGTGGTGCGGAAACTTGAGGTCGATGCCACCGCCGTGGATGTCGATCTCCTCGCCGAGGGCCGACATCGCCATGGCCGAGCATTCGATGTGCCACCCCGGGCGCCCCATCCCCCACGGCGACTCCCACGCGGCGTCCTCGCCCGGCTTCTGGGCCTTCCACAGCGCGAAGTCGAGCGGCGCCTGCTTCTTGGAGGTGATCTCCTCCGGCTGCATCTCCTCAATCTTCTGCCCGGAAAGCGCGCCGTACGACGGAAAGTCAGCAACACGGAAATACACGTCGCCGTCGGCCGCGTACGCATGCCCCCCGAGGATCAACCCCTCGATCATCGCGATGATCTCCGGGAGCGACTCGGTCACCTTGGGCTCGACGTCGGGGCGGCCGAGACCGAGCCGCGACGTGTCGGCGAGGTATCGCGCCGACTCGCGCTCGGCGAGGTCGCGGCTCGCGATGCCCTCGGCCTGCGCAGCGGTGTAGATCTTGTCGTTGATGTCAGTCAGGTTCGAGACGA
>JBPCSK010000349.1:0-5584 GCA_051007275.1 Gaiellales bacterium
GCCCGAAGCGACGGCATCGGCGATCGTCAACTTCCCCACCGTCCGCGACGCCGTCGAGGCCGCCACGGAGACGATCCAGATGGGCCTGCCCGTCGCGCGCGTCGAGCTCGCCGACGAGGTGACGATGCACGCGATCGCGCAGCGCTCGGAGCTGCCGGTCGCCGAGCGTCCCACGCTGTTCTTCGACCTGCACGGCTCGGCGACCGGCGTGCAGGAGCACGCAGCCGCACTGGCCGAGATCGTCGCCGCACACGGCGCCGAGGGCTACGAGTGGTCGACCGATCCGGCCGAGTGCCGGCGCATCTGGCACGCCCGCCATCAGGTGTACGAGGCGACCGTCGCGCTGCGCCCCGGCTGCCGGGGCATGCCAACCGACGTCTGCGTGCCGGTGTCGCGCCTGGCCGACTGCATCGAGGAGTCGCGCGCGGATCTCACCGAGTCCGGGGTCTTCGCGCCAATCGTCGGTCACGTCGGCGACGGCAACTTCCACCTCACGATCGTGGTCGACCCCGACAGCGAGGAGGAGATCGCCGCGGCGCGCGGCCTGTCCGAGCGCCTCGTCAAGCGCGCGATCGCGATGGAGGGCACGTGCACGGGCGAGCACGGCGTGGGCATCGGCAAGGTCAAGTACCTCGCGCTCGAGCACGATCCAGAGACGATGGCGATGATGCGCCGCATCAAGGACGCGATGGATCCGCTCGGGCTGATGAACCCCGGCAAGGTCCTCGACGCGTGAGCCAGATCCGCACGTGGACCGACGGCAGCGCCTGGCTGGCCGAGTTCGAGACGGGCGCCGACGCGATGGACTCGCTCGAGGGCGGCTGGCTCGACGCGCAGCCCGAGCTGGCCGAGGAGGGCTGCGCCGCCGTGCGCGCCGGCGTCGAGCCGCTCGCGCAGGACCTGCGGACCGGCGACGTCGGCCGCGGCGTCGTGACGGTGGTGCTGCACGCGCGCGGCCTCGAGGTCGAGGTCTTCCCCGACCCGATCGAGACCGTGGCAGGCGAGCACTTCGGTGGCGTCGAGCGCGGCGATTGGGGTACCCGGGGCGGCGAAGATCCCGATGAGCAGTGGCAGGGCGTCGACGTGGCGCCCGACTACGACGGGATCGACGAGGCGCCATGAAGCCCGCGAACCGCCCGGCGTCGCTGGCGGAGGTCGTCCAGGGCGGTCTCTGCACGAGCTGCGGGATCTGCGCAAGCATCGATTCGCGCATCGAGCTGCGCCTCGCGCCGAATGGCCACCTGCGCCCGCACCTGCCTGACGATGCCGATCCCGCGCTCGTCGAGATCTGCCCGGGCGCGACCGTCATCGGCCCCGACCCCGCCGCGCTGGACGAGGGCACGCGGCTGGATCCGGTGTGGGGTCCGCGGCGTGCGCTGCACCGTGCGTGGGCGACGGATCCACAGGTACGGCATACCGCCGCGGCCGGAGGCGTGCTGACCGCCCTCGGCATGTTCCTGCTCCAGTCCGGTCGCGTCGACGCCGTGCTCCACGTCCGCGCGTCGGATCAGGACCCGGTTCTGACGGTGCCGCAGATCTCGCGCACGCCGGCTGAGGTGCTGGGCGGGGCGCAGTCGCGCTACGGACCAGTCGCGCCGCTCGTTCCGGTGCGGGAGCTGCTCGACGAGGGCATCCGCTTCGCCGTGATCGCCAAGCCGTGCGACCTCACCGCGATCCGCAACCTCGGCCGTCAGGACGCCCGCGTGGACGAGCAGATCGGGTGCCTGCTGACGATCTTCTGCGGCACGACAGCCAGCGACCGGATGCCACGTGCCATCGCCCGTGCCCACGGCGCAAATCCGGATGCACACACGACGTTCCGCTATCGCGGCATGGGCTGGCCGGGGCTGACGACGCTCGAGGATGCCGCCGGCAATCGCGCCGAGCTCACCTATCGCGAGGCCTACCTCGACGAGTCGGAGACTCGCTGGTCCTACGACGCGCCGTGGCGCTGCAAGGTCTGCCCCGACCAGCTCGGCGAGGTGGCCGACCTCTCGGTGCCCGACGGCTGGCTCCTCGACGACGACGGCAGACCCCTGCACGACGAGGCCCCGGGCGTGAATGTGATCTTCGAACGCACGGCGCGCGGTTCGGCGCTCGTCGCCGCGGCGGTCGAGGCGGGCGTGATCGAGCTGGCCGCGCTCTCGGAGCGCGACTTCGAGCAGATGCACGCCGACCATCGCGGCTTTCGCCTCGGCGAGCCGGGCCGCCTGGCCGCGCTACGCGAGGCGGGCGCCGCCGAGCCGCGCACCCAGGGCTACCGCCTCGCGCAGATGATCGAGCTGGCGGGCGACGAGCTCCTCGCCGCCCAGCGCGACGGCACCCTCGCACGCATCGCCCAGGGACAGGCAACCGAACCGCTCGTGTGACGCGCACCGCCGAGGCGGGGCATCAGACCCAGGAGTGCAGCACCTCGCCGCCGGGGAACGTGTACCCCGACGAGTAGCGGTACGCGCCGACGATCTCCTGCGGCGCGAGCGCCATGTGCTCCTCGATGTCGGACGGCAGGAAGGTGAGTCCGCCCTTGCCGACCCACAGCTCCTCGCCGAACGTCATGTTCTCGGCGCCGAGCCGGACGAGCTCGAGGACTGACGGCTTGGCGCCGCGGACGATGCTCGGGAAGTGGCGGATGTGGAAGAGCGGTCGCCCCATCGGCGGCGGCAGCTCCTCGCGGGTGATGCGCCGCTCGACCTCCATCGTGCCCTCGATCAGGCGCTCGCCATGCGCCACGACGTAGCCCTTCAGCTTCGTGCCCGGCCCGAGCGGCTGCTGGACGGGATTGAGCGGGTGGTAGTCGCTGATGTGCACCTGGCCGAGCTTCTTGGCGAAGCCCATGAACCAGCCCCGCGCCATGGTGAAATCGTTGCTGACCCAGATCTGCAGGCAGATCTGCCCCGGCTCGCCCTTGTACGAGCAGTTGACCCAGATCGCGGCCTCCTGGTACTGCGTGCGCTCGGGATTCGCGAAGGCGAGGTCCTGGTCGGCATCCCAGACGGACCACCAGCGGCTGAACGCCACGTATGCCATGTCCGGCTCGGGGCCGGGCGCCAGCGGCGCGGGCAGGTACGAGGCGATCACGTCGGGATCGGTGCGGTACGCGATGTTGAGGTACTCGGTCGCGTAGTGCCACGGCATGTCACCGACGATCGATGACTTCCCACCGGGGGTGAGCGGGTAGCTGAAGCCCTTGAGATCATCGATCGACGTCACGTCCGCGTCCTCTCCATCGCCTGCCGCCAGCGTACCAACGTCACGCAGCGGTTTCGGGAGCGAGCGCGTGGCGCACGCGCGCCGCGGCGTCGACGCCCGTCGAGGCAGCCGTCTCCATGGCTCCGAACTCGCCGACCCAGTCGCCGGCGAGGAAGACGCGGTCGGCGATGCCGCGCTCGAGCGTCTCCTGCACGCGCCACCGTCCGGGCGTGGCGTGCGGGACGGCGTACTGCCACGGCATCAGCCACGTCTCGGCGATATGCCCGCGGGTCTGCGGGTAGAGCCGGTGCAGATCCTCGAGGAAGGCGCGCTCCATCTCGGCCTCCGACAGGCCGGCCAGCGCGCGGGCGCGCCCGCCGCCGCCGTAGACCATCAGCAGGCTCCCCTGCTTCGGCGCTCCGGTCGCATGCAGCGCGTTCGAGTGATTGAAGAACATGTTGAAGCGGCAGTCCGGCGTGAGCAGCGAGTAGATGTCATCCCAAGGCATCGGCTCGGTCTCGTCCGTGAGCACGCTCAGCACGGTCGTCGGCCCGATCGTGACGCGGTCGAGCGCGGCCGCGGTGTCGCCTGGCAGCCCGTCGCCGAGCAGCGCGGGGATGAACGGCGCGGGCAGGGCGAGAATGGCCGTGCGTGCGCGGACGGTGCCGGCACCGTCTGGTCCTGCGTACTCCACATCGACGCCGCTCGTGGTGAGGATCACGCGCGTGGCGGCGGTCCGGAGGCGAACGTGCGCAGCGAGGTCGCGCCCGAGCGCCTCGGGCAGGAGGCCCGAGCCGCCGCGCATGTTGCGGCCGAGGTCGCCGCCGTCCCAGACGTGCGCGAAGAGCGTCGCCATCGAGGCCTGCGTGATCGAGTCGAGGTCGCCGCTCGACCGGTTGCACAGCGCCTGGAAGATCCGCTCGGCCTCCGGATGCAGCGAGCCGAGATAGTCGCCGAAGGCCGTGTCGCCACCGGCCTGCATCGCCCGCACGCGGATCGTGGCGTCGGTATCGCCGGGACGCGGCGCAACGGCGGCCTCGTGCTCGGCGACGGCACGACGCACCTTGAGCCCGGCGCGCGCGAACGAGACGCGCCCGCCGAGCGAGAGCGAGAGCCGGAACGGGAACGCCTCAGGACGGGTGCCGATCACGATGCGGTCGTTGAGCGCGATGTTCAGCATCGAGCCGGTGATCGGCAGGACCTCGAGGCCGAACTCCGCGACCTGCCGACCGACGATCGAGTCGGGCGGCGGGAACATGTGCGCGCCGACCGAGAGCGCCAGATCGCCGCGGCGCTTCGACCAGATGCGACCGCCGACGCGGTCGGATGCCTCGAGGATCAGCGGGTCGCGGTCGCGCAGCTCGCGCGCCGCCGTCATGCCGGCGATGCCACCGCCGACGATCACGACATCGCGTTCCTCGATCACGCCGCCATCCTATCGGAGGGCGGCGGTGCCGCGCCTAGCGCCCCTTCCAGACCGGATCGCGGCCCTCGGCGAACGCCGCAGCGCCCTCGGCTTGATCCTCGGAAGCCTTCACCGCGATCACCGTCGGCAGCGTCTCGCGGAAGGCGAGCGCGTCGTGCTCCTTCATGCCGCCGGTCTCCTGCACCGTCTCCTTGATCGCGTGCAGCGGCAGCTGCGCGCCGGCGCCGAGCTGCTGCGCGAGCTCCAGCGCGGCGGCGAGCGACTGGCCGGTCGGCACGATGCGGTTCACGAGTCCCCAGCGTTCGGCCTCCGCGGCGTCCATCCAGCGCCCCGTCAGCATCAGCTCCATGGCGATGTGGTGCGGCATCCGGCGCGGCAGGCGCACGGCGGCCGACTCGGCGAGGATCCCGTGATGGACCTCCATCAGCGCGAAGCGGGCGTGCTCCTCCATGATGATCAGGTCGGCGCCGAGGGCGATCTCGAAGCCGCCGCCCACCGCCATGCCGTTGACCGCGGCGATGACGGGCTTGAGCAGCCCGATCGGGTACTCGAGGCCGCCGAAGCCGCCCGGTCCGAAGTCCGTGTCCATCCCCTCCCCCGCCGCCGCGGCCTTGAGGTCCCAGCCGGCGGAGAAGAACTTCTCGCCGCCGCCGGTGAGCACGCCGACCTTGAGGTCGGGGTCGTCGCGCAACAGCGCCCACGCGTCGTTCATGGCGCAGCTCGTGGCCGCGTCGACGGCGTTGGCCTTGGGCCGGTCGAGCATCACCTCGAGCACGTCGCCGTGCCGTGTCACCTTCACTGCGTCGCTCATGCCGCCTCCTCGGTCGTGCGCGGAGCCTACCGTTGGCGCAGGCGGCGGCGCTACTGGAGCTGGGCGCCTGCGCCCGCGTACGTGAACTTGTGCACCTCGAGCTCGAGCATCGGCTCGACCTCGGTCACGCCGTCCAGCCCGCGCGTGCGCGCGATGAT
>JBPCSK010000350.1:0-10200 GCA_051007275.1 Gaiellales bacterium
GTCGCCGACGAGCTGCACGCGATCGCCGAGCGTCGAGGTGAGCAGCGCCCAGCCGTCCCAGTCGTCCTCGGAGCAGCCGTCCTCGATCGAGACGATCGGGTAGCGGTCGGCGAGGTCGACCCAGAAGGCGACCATCTCCTCGCTCGTCAGGTTGCGCCCGTCGCCCGGCAGGCGGTAGAGGCCGGCCGCCTCGTCGTAGAGCTCCGTCATCGCCGGGTCGAGCGCGATCGCGATGTCAGTGCCAGGCGTGTAGCCGGCGCGCTCGATCGCGCCCATGATCAGCGTCAGCGCCTCCTCGTTGGACGAGAGGTCCGGCGCCACGCCGCCCTCATCACCCACGGCCGTCGACAGGCCGCGCTGCTTCACGTCGGCGCGCAGCGCGTGGAAGGTCTCGACGCCCCAGCGCAGGCCCTCGGCGAAGCTCGGCGCGCCAACCGGCATGATCATGAACTCCTGCAGGTCGAGCGCGTTATCGGCGTGCGCGCCGCCGTTGATGACGTTCATCATCGGCACGGGCAGCACGTGCGCATCGGAGCCGCCGACCTCGAGGTAGAGCGGCACCCCGTTCTGGGCCGCGGCGGCGTGGGCGCTGGCGAGCGACACGCCGAGAATGGCGTTCGCGCCGAGGCGGCCCTTGTTCGGCGTGCCGTCGAGCTCGATCAACGCGCTGTCGATCGCGCGCTGGTCGCCGGCCTCCATGCCCTTGAGCGCCGCGGCGATCTCGCCGTTGACGTTCGCGACAGCCTGTGTGACGCCCTTGCCCATCCAGGCGTCGCCACCATCGCGGAGCTCCACGGCCTCCCACTGGCCAGTGGAGGCACCCGACGGCACCGCCGCCGTGCCGCGTGCACCGCCCTCGAGGATGACATCGACCTCGACGGTCGGGTTGCCGCGCGAGTCGAGGATCTGGCGGCCGTGGATCGAGGTGATGACGCTCATCGTGCTCCTTATCGGGGTGAGCGGGCGAGCCGCTCCTTCGCGGCGCGATAGTACCGCTCCTGCTCCTCGAGCGAGAGGTCTGCGAACGCAAACCCCTTCTCGTCGCTGATGCGCTCGGCCTCCTCGACGCGGGCGCGGAAGCGCCCCGCGGCCCCGCGCAGCGCAGTCTCGGGATCGACCTTGACGAGCCGCAGCAGGTTGACGGCGGCGAACAGCACATCGCCGGCCTCGTTGCGCACGGCGTCAGCCGGCGCGGGACCCTGCGGCGGATGCGCCGCGAGGGCCTCGACGAGCTCGTCGAGCTCCTCCCGCGTGGCGGCCTCCGCCCCGCTCCACTCCTGCCAGTCGAACCCGATCGCTGCGGCGCGCTTCTGGGTCTTGAGCGCCTGCAGGAGCGTGGGCAGCGACGCGGGAATGTCGTGGAAGATCCCCTCGCGCCCCTCCTGCTCGCGCTTGATGCCCTCCCAGTTGCGCAGGACGTCGTCGGTCGACTCGACGTCGACGTCGCCGTAGACGTGCGGGTGGCGGCGGACGAGCTTGTCCGCGATGCCGCTCGCAACGTCGGAGAGATCGCCAGCGCCGACCTCGCGCGTCATGACGCTGAGGATGAAGGACTGGAAGAGGACGTCCCCGAGCTCATCGACGAGCTTCGCATCCGGCGGCCCGGCCAGGGCGACGTCGGCGAGCTCGTAGGCCTCCTCGATCGTGTGCTGGACGATCGTCGCGGGCGTCTGCTCGCGATCCCACGGGCAGTCGCTGCGCAGCCGGACGGTGATCTCCCAGAGGCGACCGAGCGCCTGCGCCGTGGCGCGCGCGGCCAGCGCCTCGCAGTCGAGCGCCACGTCGAGCGATGCGTCGTCGCGGACCAGCCGCCAGGCGGCCAGATCGTCGGCCGCGATCAGGCGCGACGTGGCGTCATGCCGCACGCCGCGCTCCGTCAGGAACGCGCCAAGGGTCGGACACTGGATGTCGGCCGCACCCGCGGCGACGAGCTCCTCGAGGGCGAGGGCGGGCACGCCGGCGGGGTCACCCCCGCCGAGCGCGACGACGCGTCGCCCTGCCACCTACCCGGCGGTGCTGCCGGTGGACGCCGTCTGCTGCGGCGGCAGCGCGTAGCCCTTGGCGAAGCCGGTCTTGGCGGCGTAGTCTTTCTGGACGCCGTCGAACCACTTCGTGGCGGCCTCGTTCTTCTTCGTCTGCGACAGCTCGTCGATGATCTGCTGCTTCACGTCCTTGAAGTCCTTGACGGTGGCCGGCAGGATCGGACCGAGGGCCTTGATGATGTGGCAGCCGAACTGCGACTTCACCGGCGGGTCCGTGATGTCGCCCGTGTTCTTGAGGGCGAAGGCGGCCTTGCGGAAATCGGCGTCCCAGTTCTGGTCGTTCGTGATCGTGTACTCGCCGCCCGTGTCCTTCGAGCCCGGGTCCGCGGAGTACTTCTTGACGAGAGCCTTCCAGTCGTTCGGGTTGGCCTTGACCTCCTTGAGCACCTCTGCCGCCTTGGTGCAGTCGGCGGCCGTGGCCTTCCCCTTCGGCGCGACGTCGATCAGGATGTGCGCGACCTTGCGGGACTCGGCGGTCGTGAACTTCGTCTTCTTGTCCTTGTCGTACTGCTTCTGGGCCTCTTCGTCGGTCACCTTCACGTTCTTGGTGATGTTGTCGTAGAGCGCCTGCGCCTGCTGGCGGAGCGTGAACTGCTCGAGCAGCTGGTCCTCGGTCAGGCCCTGATCCTTGAGGTACTTGGCGTAGGCCTTGGGCTTGTTCTGGCAGCACTGCGCCTGAAACGCCTTGAGATCCTCCTGGATCTTCTTGTCGTCGACCTTGATCCCCTTGGCCTTGGCCTCCTGCTGGATCTCGGCGTTCTGGACGAGGCTCTGGAGGACCTGCTGCTTGAGCGTCTTCTCCTCGGCGGAGCCCTTCTTCGGCGCGGTCTGCCCGTTGGCGACGCCCTGCTTGACGGCCGAGGCGTAGAGCTGGTCGAACTGCGCCTGCGTGATCGGCTGGTCGCCGACAACGGCGACGTCGCCCGCCGGAACCGTCGGAATGCTGGCGCTGCTACCCCCATCCGAGCCGCCGCACGCCGCTGCAACGAGGGCGATGGCGGTGAGCAGGAAGACGAGCGAGAGGGCTTTGCGCATAGGAGAAGGGGCTCCGAGGGTGATGGTCAGATCAGGTGCGAGTCGCATGGATACGCCGCTCAGGACGCTTCCGACCGCAGCCCGATAATAGCATCGGCCAGTTCTCGCGCCCGGTCGATGGGTGATCCGGACTGCCCGACCGGCAGCCGCAGCTCGTCCTTGGCCGGCGTCGCGATGATGCCGTCGATCCGCTCTCGCAGCGCGCGCGCCTCCTCGAGTGACAGGCGCGTGCCGGTGATCCGCGCACCATCCTTGCCGACCTGGACGACGACGTTGCCGAGCGGCGCGACGGCGAGCCGCAGCTCCTGCATGCCGATCAGGTTCTGCACCGAGTCCGGCACGGGACCGAAGCGGTCGGCGAGCTCGAGCTCCAGATCGCGCAGCTGATCGATCTCGACGGCGAGCGCGATGCGGCGGTGGACGTCCATCTTGACGGCCTCGAGCCCCACGTACTCGGCGGGCACGTACGCGTCGAGGGCGAGGTCGATGCGCGGCCCGAGCGCCATCGCCTCGGGCGCCACGCCCTGGAGGTCGGCGACGGCCTCGGCCAGGAGGTCGCAGTAGAGCTCGAACCCGATCGCAGCGACGTGGCCGGACTGCTCGTCGCCGAGCAGGTTGCCGGCCCCGCGCAGCTCGAGGTCGCGCATGGCGACGCGGAAGCCCGAGCCGAGCTCGGTGTAGTCGGCGAGTGCGGCCAGGCGAGCCCGTGCCTCCTCGGACAGCTCGGTCGCGTCCGGATACAGCAGGTAGGCGTGCGCCGTCACGTCGGAGCGACCGACACGGCCCCGGATCTGGTACAGCTGCGACAGGCCGAGCAGGTCGGCGCGATCGACGATCAGCGTGTTGGCCGTCGGGATGTCGAGACCCGACTCGATGATCGTCGTGGCCACGAGCACATCGTGGTCACCACGCAGGAACGCCGCCATCACGTCCTCGAGCTGGCGCTCCGTCATCTGTCCGTGCCCGATGCCGATGCGCAGCTCCGGGCAGAGCTGGTTGAGGTGCTGCGCCGCCTCATCGATCGTCTCGACGCGGTTATGCAGGTAGAACGCCTGCCCCCCGCGCTCGATCTCGCGACGCAGCGCCCCGGCCACCTGCTCGTCGTCGTACTCGCCGACGTGCGTGTGGATCGGGCGGCGGCCTCGTGGCGGCGTCGCGATCACGGAGATGTCGCGCAGACCGGCCAGCGACATGTGCAGCGTGCGTGGGATCGGCGTCGCCGACAGCGCCAGCACGTCGACCTCGGTGCGCATCTGGCGCAGCAGCTCCTTCTGCGCGACGCCGAAGCGCTGCTCCTCGTCGACGATCACGAGCCCGAGGTCGTTCGGCACGACATCGCGCGAGAGCACGCGGTGCGTGCCGATCAGCAGGTCGACCTTGCCGTCGCGGAAATCGGCGACGACCTCCTTCGACTCCTTCGCCGAGCGCATGCGCGAGACGACCTCGATGCGCACGGGGAGATCCATCAGGCGGCTGCGGAAGGTGGCGCCATGCTGCTGGGCGAGGATCGTGGTCGGCGCGAGCAGCAGCACCTGCTTGCCCGACTCGACGACGCGGACCGCGGCGCGCAGCGCGACCTCGGTCTTACCGAACCCGACGTCGCCGCAAATCAGGCGATCCATCGGCCGATCCTGCGAGAGGTCGTCCATGACCTCCTCGATCGCCCGCGCCTGGTCGTCCGTCTCGCTGTACGCGAAGCCCTCCTCCACGCGGCGCAGCAGCTCGCCCGGCTCGTCGTGCGACACGCCGGGCACGGCCTGGCGCTGCGCGTAGAGCGCGAGCAGCTCGCCGGCCATCTCGCGCACCGCGACCCGCGCACGGGCCTTCATCTGCAGCCAGGTCTTGCCGCCGAGCTTCGACAGCTGTGGCTCCTTGCCGTCGGCGCCGACGTAGCGCGTCAGCTTCGAGATCTGCTCGTGCGGGAGGTACAGGCGATCCTCGCCGCGAAACGCAAGGTCGAGGTAGTCGCGCGTCACGCCGCCGACGGTGCGCGTCTCGAAGCGCTCGAAGCGACCAACGCCGTGATCCTCGTGGACGACGACGTCGCCCGGGCGCAGGTCGCCGAACGATGCGATCGCACGACCGCCGCGGGCCGGTGCCGTGCGCCGCGACCGGAACAGCGATGAGCCGGTGATCACCGCGATGCGCGCGGTCGGGGCGACCATGCCACGTCGCAGCGGCGCGACGACCGCGTACACGCCCGCGGCATCCGGGAGCGCGTCGCCCTCCTCCAGCCAATCGACGTCGAGGCGCTTCAGCTGCCGGATCGCGCGCTCGGCGTCACCGAGGTGCGGGAACGAGAGCAGCACGCGCAGGTCGCGGCCGACGAGCCCCTTGAGCGCGCGCTCGATCTCGGCGAGTCCGCGCGCCGCGAGGGCCGGCGGATGCCCCTCGAACACCACGGGCTGGCCCGTCGGCAGCACGTCGAGGCGGTGCGCGCCATCGAGCGTTTCGACGAGCTGCTCATACGTCAGATAGGCGCGCCGCGCCGGTCCGGCGATCTCGTCGATGCGCTCGCGTCCCGCGGCGAGGATCTCCGGCGCGTCCCAGAGGAGGATCGGGCCGGCACTGATCAGCTCGGGCGCCAGCGCCACGAGCCCCTCGGGCAGATGCGGTCCCTCGTCGCCGAGGCGCTCGCTCAGATCGCCCGTGTCGCCGTCGCTGGCGGGGTGGATCGTGATCGCGGCGATGTCGCGCAGCGAGCGCTGCGTCAGCGTCGAGAACGAGGAGAGCCGCTCGACGTCGTCGCCGAAGAGGTCGACGCGGACCGGCTCGCGGCCCGTCGTCGGGAAGACGTCGACGAGATCGCCACGCACGGAGACCTGGCCGCGCTCGTCGACGGAGCCCTCCACGCGCTCGTACCCCATCCGCACGAGGCGGGCGACCAGCGCATCGCGATCGATCGCGTCGCCCTTCGCGATGCGGAAGCCCGCGGGACGCGTGCCGCGCCCGGGCAGGCGCTCGACGAGCGCGTCGGCGGAGACGGCGACGACGCCACCCTCCGCGAGCACCGCGAGGGCATGGGCACGCTCGCCGACGAGATGCGGCGCGGGCGCGAGCCCCGAGCCCCAGTCGACCCCGCGGTGCGGCAGGTACGCGACCGGTGCACCGGGCAGGAAGGCCTGGACGGCATCGGCGAGCTCGCGTGCCCGATCATCATCGGCAACCACCACCGAGAGGGCGGAGCGGTCGGCATCGGCGCGACGGGCATGCAGGGCGGCGACGACGAGCGGCAGGACGGCCTCGGCGCAGCGCGCGGAGACGATCGCGGTGGAGCCGAGCCGCGTTGCGATCTGCCCGACGTCGTCGGCCGCGGCGAACGCGGCGGTGACGACCTCGAGCCCCGCGACCGCTACGGGCGGCGGCGCACTATCCTGCTCGTGGTCGTCGTGTTCGTCCATCACCGGCGAGCCGAAGCCTACGTCCCCGCCCCACCCAACGGAGCCACCCCATGTCCCGCACCACCGACGAGCTGATCGAGGAGCTCTCCGAGTTCCTCCGCATTCCGTCCATCTCGTCGGGCGATGGCACGCCTGAGGACCTCGCCGCCGCGGCCACCTGGGTGCGCGACCGCATCGTCGCCGCGGGCGGCACCGCCGAGCTCGTGCCGACGCAGGTCAACCCGCTCGTGGTCGGCCAGCTGCCCTCGTCGACGGGCACCGGTCCGAAGGTGCTCCTGTACGGCCACTACGACGTGCAGACGGTCGCGCCGCTCGCGGACTGGACGACGCCGCCCTTCGAGCCGACGATCCGCGACGGCGCGCTCTACGCCCGCGGTGCGAGCGATGACAAGGGCAACTTCCACGCACTCCTGTCGGCCGCGGCCGGGCTGGCCGCCGAGGGAGCGCTGCCCGTGCAGCTGACGATCGTGCTCGACGGCGAGGAGGAGGTCGGCGGCCACTCGGTGATCGACTGGATCGAGCAGCAGCCCGCGGGCGCCTACGACGCGGCCGTCGTGTTCGACGCGGGCTTCGTCGCGCCCGGCCACCCCGCCATCGAGGCAGGCGTGCGCGGCGTGATCACCGGCACGCTCACCGTCCGCACCGGCGAGCGCGACGCGCACTCCGGCCTCTACGGCGGTGGCGCGCTCAACGCGGCGCACGTCCTGAGCCGGCTCATCGCCGACCTCGCGCCCGGCCCGGATGGCCGCCTGCACGAGTCGCTGATGGTCGGCGTGGCACCTGCCTCGCCGATCGAGGAGGCCGCGTGGGCGACGCTGCCCGATCCCGCCGGCGAGCTCGCGATCGCCGGCATCAACAGCGCCGGTCCCGAGGCGCTGGCCGACTACTACCGCCGCACGACGGCGATGCCGACGTTCGACGTGAACGCCATCACCTGCCGCGACGCGGGGCAGAACCGCACGATCGTGCCCTGCGAGGCGACCGCCGCCGTCTCCTTCCGCCTCGTCGGCGGACAGGACGCGCAGGCGTTCTGGCTGGCCGTGCAGGAGCTGCTGCGCTCGCGGAAGCCCGTCGGAGCAGAGCTCGAGTTCGCCGTCCGCGGCATGGCTGAAGGCGCAGCGTTCGATCCCGAGCTCCCCGCGATCCGTCTGGCCCGCGAGGCGATCGAGTCGGCCACCGGCATGCCGTGCGCGGTCACGCGCTCGGGCGGCGCGATCCCGCTGGTGACCGCGCTCGCCAAGCAGGGCGTCCCGACGGTCCTCTCCGGCTGCGCGCTCCCCAACGACCGCATCCACGCGCCCGACGAGCACCTGCGCCTCGATCAGTACGCGCTCGGCGTCCAGATGGGCCGCGCGATCCTGACGGCCTTCGGCAACCTCTAGCTGTAACCCCTACAGAGGTTGTTGACAGGTGGGAGGACTCCTGTTGAGGTGCGGGCTTCGTGGAAAGCTCGTTCAACAGGAGGTCCTCCCAGTGAGTCATCGTAATGCGCCGTTGACGGTTGAGGGGCGTCGTAGGATGGTCGAGCGGCGTCTTGCGGGGTATCGGGTGAGTGATGTGGCGGCGATGTTCGGGGTGTCGCGTGAGACGGTGTATGAGTGGACGCGGCGGTATCAGGCCGAGGGGCTTGCTGGTCTGGTTGATCGCTCATCTCGGCCGCATGTCTCGCCGCGTAGGACGCCGGAGGATGTTGAGAGGCGTGTTGTGCGGCTTCGTAAGGCGCGGTTGTGGGGCGCGGATCGGATCAGTCTGCATACGGGAGTCCCGCGTTCGACGGTGCAGCGCATTCTCATCCGGCATGGGTGCGGGCGATTGCGGGATCTGTGTCGTGTGACGCGTCGTGTGGTGCGTCGGTACGAGCGTGACGCGCCCGGCTCGCTGATCCATCTGGACACGAAAGTGCTTGGCAGGATCCCGCCTGGCGGTGGGTGGCGTATCCATGGGCGCGGTCAGGCCGGCAAGCGTCGACGTGTTGGGGTCGAGTACCTGCATGTCGCGATCGATGATCACTCGCGCGTGGTCTACGAAGAGATTCTCGATGATCAAACCGGCCAGACCTGTGCCGCGTTTTTGGGGCGCGTGATCGCGTACTTCTCCAGCCTCGGCGTCACGGTCGAAGAGGTCATGACCGACAACGCGATGCAATACGTCGACTCGCACGCATTCAAGCTCGTCCTCAGCGAGCACCGGATCAACCACCTCCGAATCCGACCCCGCCGCCCGCAGACCAACGGCAAAGTCGAACGCTACAACGGCGTGATCAGCAGCGAATTCATCTACAAAAAGCGCTTCCGATCAAACCAGCAACGCCGACGCGAACTTGACGCCTGGACCCACGAGTACAACTATCACCGAGCCCACACCGCCATCGGCAGCGTCCCCGCCGCCCGCGTCAACAACGTCTGTAGGGAGGACACCTAGACGTCGACGGCGCGGGCCTGCTCATCGAGCTGCGCGCGCAGCTCGAGCAGGTGGTCGTTCACCAGCAGCAGCTCAAGCGCCTCGGCCATCAGCACCGGGGATCCCTGCAGGGCCTGCTCCACGCGGGCATGGGTGTCCCGGTCGAGGGAACCAGCGGCGTATGCGGGGAGCAGGTGTCGGATGTCGTCCATGAGGGCGCGAGCGGGATACGTTGCACATCGCACCAGCGCCCCCGGCGGCCGACCGCTGCCTCTATCCTCGAGGAGCCCGGATGGCGGAATTGGTCAGACGCGGTCGACTTAAAATCGACTGCCGCAAGGCGTGCGGGTTCGAGTCCCGCTCCGGGTACTCAGCCGCCCCGCGCCCGCCATGCGCGAACGGCGCGCGGACAATCAGGCCGCCAGGAACGAGCGGACCTCGTCGAGCGAGGCCGTGAACGGCACGTCGGGCAGGCTGGCCCGCAGCTCGTTGCCATAGGACTTCGTGACGAGGCGCGAGTCGAGCACCGCGACGACGCCGCGATCGGTCTCGCTGCGCAGCAGACGCCCGAAGCCCTGCTTGAGCAGCAGCGCCGCGTGCGGCAGGGCCACGTCCTTGAAGCCGCTGCCGCCGTCGCGCTCCGCGCGCTCCGACTTCGCCGCGATCAGCGGGTCATCGGGCACGGCGAACGGCAGGCTCTCGAGGATCACGAGCTCGAGCGACCGGCCGGGGATGTCGACGCCCTGCCAGAACGTCATGGACGCGAACAGCACCGACGTCTCCTCGGTGCGGAAGCGCTCCAGCAGCACGTCGCGTGCGGCCTCGCCCTGGCACAGGAGCGGGTAGGGCACGCGACCGCTCACCATCTGGTGGATCTGCCGCAGCCGCGCGAGCGACGGCGACAGCACGAGCGCGCGCCCACCGGCTGCCTCGATCAGCGCCGTCACGCGCGTGGCGACCTTCTCGGGGTCGGCACGACCGCCGCCTTCGATGTCGGCCGGCACGTACAGGCGGGCGTTGCTCGCAATGTCGAACGGCGAGGTCTCGATGTGGGTCTTCGCGCCGTCGGCGCCAAGTCGCCGGCAGATGCCGGTGAGGCCGTCGCCATCGGCGAGCGTGGCGCTGACCAGGATGCCGGCGTGCAGCGTGTCCCACAGGTGCTCGCGCAGCAGCGGCCCGACGGCCGTCGGCGCGGCGCGCAGCTCCACCCCGCCACGCGCGTCGCGCTCGGACCACACGACCGTCTCCTCGTGGTCGGGCGCCAGGATCGCCTCGAGCGCGTACGCCTGGCGCTGCGCCTGGCGGGCCAGCGCCTCGCACTC
>JBPCSK010000351.1:0-1214 GCA_051007275.1 Gaiellales bacterium
GATCCGAGGTGCTGCCGCCAGTCGCCGCCGGCTCGACACCGGGCACCGGCGCGAGCGGCAGATCGAAGAGCACCGCGACCTCGCGTGCCATGCCGTAGACGCTCAGGCAGTCACCCCGGTTTGACTCGACGGAGATGTCGAGCACGACCTCGTCGAGCTCGACATGGTCGGCGAGTCGCGAGCCAATCTCGTATCCCGCATTGGCGGGCAGGATGATGATGCCGTCGTGCTCGTCGGAAAATCCGAGCTCGCGCTCGGAGAGCATCATCCCGTTCGAGACCTCGCCCCGGAGCTTGGCCTGCTTCAGCGGGGCATCCGCGCCAGGCAGTACGGCGCCAGGGGTGGCGACGACGACGGTGTCACCGATCGCGAAGTTCGATGCGCCGCAGACGATCTGGCGCGGCTCGTCATCGCCGGTATCGACGCGGCAGAGGCTTAGGCGGTCGGCGTTTGGATGCTTCTCGAAGTGCTCGACGCGGCCGATCACGAAGTTGGCGTGGTTGTCACCCGCGCTTGGGGCGCCGGGGCGCAGGATGCCCTCGATCTCGAAGCCAGAGGTGCCGAGACGGTCGGCCAACTCCTCAGGAGTGCCGGTATAGGCCACGAAATCGCGGAGCCAGGAGAGCGGGAGTCGCATGCGTCAGTCTGCTCTATGGATCAGGCCGGGAACTGCGCGAGGAAGCGCACGTCGTTGTCGTAGAGCATCCGGATGTCGGGAATGCCGTGGCGGAGCATTGCGACGCGCTCGATGCCGACGCCGAAGGCGAAGCCCGTGTACTTCTCGCTGTCGTAGCCAACGTGCTCAAGCACGTTCGGGTCGACCATGCCGGCGCCGAGGATCTCCATCCAGCCATCGCCCCACGAGACGTCGACCTCGATGCTCGGCTCGGTGAACGGGAAGAAGCCCGAGCGCAGGCGGATCTCGCGGTCGGCACCGAACAGGCGCTTCGTCAGATGGTCGAGCGTGCCCTTGAGGTGCGCGAGCGTGACACCCTCGTCAATCAGCAGGCCCTCGACCTGGTGGAAGATCGGCGAGTGCGTGGCGTCCTGCGTGTCGCGGCGGTAGACGCGGCCGGGGCAGATGATCGCGACAGGCGGCTCCTGGCTCTGCATCACGCGCACCTGCACGGGCGAGGTGTGGGTGCGCAGCAGCACGCCGTCAGAGACCCAAAGGGTGTCAGAGTCGGCCTTTGCCGGATGGTCCTCGGGGATGT
>JBPCSK010000352.1:0-8593 GCA_051007275.1 Gaiellales bacterium
CAGACGACCCGCGTGTGCGAGGCGCGCGTCTCGCCCGGCGAATTCAAGCCGTCCAACTTCTCGCTCAACTACTCCCTGACCGCGATGCTCTTCATCGTCTTCGACATCGAGGTCGTCTTCCTGTACCCGATCGCCGTCAACCTCAAGGTGCTCGGGCAGTTCGGCTTCATCGAGCTGCTCGTCTTCGTCGCGATCCTCGCCGTTGGCTACGTCTACGTCTGGCGCAAGGGGGCCCTCGAATGGCACTGAGGCCCGACGAGCCCCACGATCGCCCCGTCGCCGCACCGGCCTCGCCGGCTGCGCCCAGCGGCCCCGTCGTGATCCCGCCGGCGCAGGTGCGCCGCTCGCTGCGCTCGACCGACCTCGACCAGGTCGTGATGACGACGTCGCTCGAGAAGGTCTTCAAGATGGCGACCGCCAACTCGATGTGGCCGTTCGGCTTCGGTCTCGCCTGCTGCGCGATGGAGATGATCGCGATGATCTCCTCCGCCCGCTACGACGTCGCGCGCTTCGGCTCCGAGGTCGTGCGCGCCACGCCGCGCCAGTCCGACCTGATGATCGTCTCGGGCCGCGTGTCGCACAAGATGGCCGAGCCGATCCGCCAGCTGTACGAGCAGATGCTCGAGCCCAAGTACGTCATGGCGATGGGCGCGTGCTCCTCGACCGGCGGCATGTTCTCGAACTACGCGGTGCTTCAGGGCGTCGACAAGATCGTTCCCGTTGACGTCTACGTCCCGGGCTGCCCGCCGCGGCCCGAGGCCGTGATGGAGGGCCTGATGGTCCTGCAGGAGCGCATCAAGTCGGGCATTCCTTCGGCCTCGCTGCAGCAGGAGTCGCAGTCGTGACCGACATCCTGCAGGTCAACTCGCCCACGTGGGGCGCGCCCGACACGGACGCCGCCGACCGCATCGAGGCGGCGCTCGGCGCCGGCGCGATCGAGCGCCGCGTGGAGTTCCGCGGCGAGCTCACGCTCGACCTGCCGCTCGACCGCTACCTCGAGGTCTGCACCTTCCTGCGGGACGAGGAGGGGTACGACCTGCTCTCCGACGTCACCGTCGTCGACTACCTCGGCTACACCGGCGAGGTCGCCGGCTACTGGGGCGGCGATGGGCGCGACATCAACCGCGACTCGCACACCGGCAAGCGCGTCGTCCCCGAGCCCGCGGGCCCCAAGCGCTTCGGCGTCTCGGCCACGCTCGGCAAGGTGATGACCGTCACCGACGGCAATCACCGCCGCCTGCGCGTCCGCGTCTGGGTCGACGAGGGCGAGTCCGTGCCGAGCCTCGTGCCCGTCTACCCGTCGGCCGATTTCCACGAGCGCGAGGGCTTCGACATGAGGGGCGTCGACTTCGCCGGCCATCCGAACCTGCGGCGCATCATCATGCCGGAGGACTGGGGCGGCCATCCTCAGCGCAAGGACTATCCCGTCGGCGGCGAGCCCGTCCAGTTCTCGGATGAGGTCTGACGTGGCAGCGACCGAGAAGCAGACCGTGGTGTGGCCGCAGCAGGACATCCTGCAGCCCGTGCCGTCCGAGCTCTGGCCGGACTCCGACAACCCGGACCTGCTCGAGATCAACCTCGGGCCGAACCACCCGTCGACGCACGGCGTGCTCCGCGTGGTCACGACGCTCGACGGCGAGGTCGTCGTCGGCGTCAAGTGCGAGATCGGCTACGTCCACACCGGCATCGAGAAGAACATCGAGCAGAAGACGTACTGGAAGGCGATTCCGTACGTGCCGCGCATGGACTACCTGTCCTTCTTCAGCGGCGAGACGGCGTTCTGCATGGCGACGGAGAAGGCCCTCGAGCTCGAGGTGCCGCGTCGCGCCGAGTGGATCCGCGTGATCTTCCAGGAGCTGGCGCGCATCCACTCGCACCTCGTGTTCCTCGGCACCGGCTCCGTCGACCTCGGCGGCATCGCCCTGCTCTTCTACTGCTTCCGCGCGCGCGACGAGGTGCTCGACCTGTTCGAGATGGCCTGCGGCGCCCGCATGCACCCGCGCTACTGCCAGGTCGGCGGCGTCGCCGAGGACCTGCCGAAGGGCTTCGAGAAGCGCTGCCGCGAGGTCATCGAGTTCATGCGCGACCAGATCGAGCAGTACTACGAGCTGATCGGCGCGAACCCGATCTGGGCGGCGCGCACGCAGGGCGTCGGCGTGATGTCGCCCGACTTCGCGATCAAGATGGGCATGACGGGGCCGAACCTGCGCGCCTCGGGCGTGCCGTACGACCTGCGCTCCGCCAACGGCGGCTACGGCGGCTACCGCGAGCTCGGCTACATGCCGGTCACCAAGGAGAACGGCGACGTCGACGCGCGCTTCCGCGTGCGCATCGACGAGATGAGCGCCTCGCTCGACCTGATCGAGAAGGCCCTCGACGGCCTGCCCGAAGGGCCGGTCATGACGGACGACCGCAAGGTCGCGCTGCCGCCGCGCCACGAGCTGCACACCTCGATGGAGTCGCTGATCCATCACTTCAAGCTGGTCACCGAGGGCTTCGAGGTGCCGGCCGGCGAGGTCTACGCGCCGATCGAGTCCGCCCGCGGCGAGTTCGGCTTCCACCTGATCTCCGACGGCAGCGCCAAGCCGTGGCGCGTGCGCCTGCATGGCCCCGCCTTCGTGCTCCTGCAGTCGTTCGCGAAGCTCTGCGAGGGCGTGTACCTCGCCGACCTGATCGCCATCCTCGCCTCGATCGATCCTGTGCTGGGAGACGTGGACCGCTGATGAGCGACACCCTCTACGACGAGATCCAGCGCGAGATCGCCAAGTACCCGGATCGCCGCAGCGCGATCCTGCCGGCGCTCCGCCACGCGCAGGAGCACTACGGCTGGCTGTCGCCCGAGGCCCTCGAGGCCGTCGCCGACGGGCTCGACCTGTCGCCCGCGCGCTGCCTCGCCGTCGCCTCGTTCTACGACATGTTCTTCCTGCAGCCCGTCGGCGAGCACGTCGTCGAGGTCTGCACGAATCTCTCCTGCGCGCTGATCGGCGCCGACAAGCTGCTCAAGGAGTTCGAGCGCGAGCTCGACGTCAGGGCGCCGGGCACGAGCGCCGACGGCAAGATCACGCTGCGCTGCGTCGAGTGCATGGGCGGCTGCGGCTGGGGTCCCGTCGTGTCCGTCGACGAGGAGTACGAGGAGCACTTCAAGATCGAGGATGTCGCGCCGCTCCTGGAGCGCCTGCGCAGCACCTCCCGACCGAGCGAGAGCCATGCCTGAGTCTCCGACCTTCGCCCAGCCCGATCAGAACGCGCTGCTCCTGCCGTTCGCGGGCAGCCGCCGCGAGATCGCGGAGTACGAGCAGAGCGGCGGGTACAGCTCGCTGCGCAAGGCCCTCGGCATGACGAACGAGCAGCTCGTCGACGAGATGATCGCCTCCAACCTGCGCGGTCGTGGCGGCGCCGGCTTCCCGGCCGGCAAGAAGGCGTCGTTCCTCGCCCCGGGCGAGGCCCGCTACCTCGTGATCAACGGCGACGAGTCCGAGCCGGGCACGTTCAAGGACCGCGAGATCATCCTGCGCAACCCGCACATGCTGATCGAGGGGATCATCATCTACCTCTGGATGATCCGCGGGGCCGGCGCGTACATCTACATCCGCGGCGAGTACGCCAAGGAGGCCGCGATCCTCGAGGGCGCGATCAGCCAGGCGCGCGAGAAGGGCTACATCGGCTCGCCGCTGCCGGGCACCGACTACGTCGCCAACGTCTACGTGCACCGCGGCGCGGGCGCCTACATCTGCGGCGAGGAGACGGCGCTCCTGTCCTCGCTCAACGGTGAGCGCGGCCAGCCGACCGCGAAGCCGCCGTTCCCGGCCGTGTCCGGCGCCTTCAAGAAGCCGACGCTGCTCAACAACGTCGAGACGGTCGCGACCGTGCCGGTGATCATCGGCATGGGCGGCGCGGCGTACGCCGGCGTCGGCACCGAGCAGTCGACGGGCACCAAGATGTTCTCGCTGTCGGGGCACGTCCAGAACCCGGGCAACTACGAGATGCCGCTGTCGGCCACGTACCGCGACCTGATCGAGGGCAAGGGCGGCGGGCTGCCGGAGGGACGCACGCTGAAGGCCTTCGTGCCAGGCGGCTCCTCGATGCCGATCCTGATGCCGAACCAGATCGACACGGGTCTCGCCTTCGAGGCCGTCGTCGCCGCCGGCTCGATGGCCGGCTCGGGCGCCGTGATCGTCGTCGACGACCGCACCTGCATGGTGCGCTTCGCGCTCCGCACCGCCGAGTTCTACATGCACGAGTCGTGTGGCAAGTGCACGCCGTGCCGCGAGGGCACTCGCTGGATCACCGAGCTGCTGCGCAAGCAGGAGGCCGGTCTCGGGACGCTCGAGGAGATCGACCTGCTGCTCGAGATCTGCAACCGCGTCGAGGGCAACTGCCTCTGCGTCCTCGGCGACGCGTGCGCGATGCCGGTGCGCAGCCACATCAACAACTTCCGGCAGGAGTTCGAGGAGCACTGCCGCCTCGGCCACTGCCCGTGTCCCGACGACGCGCCGATGAGCGAGCTCTACCCGCCGCTGCTCCGCGCCCCGCTGCCGATGGTGAGCGCCTGATGAGCGCGACGCAGACCGACTCGGTCACGCTCACCGTCGACGGGCGTGAGATCACCGTCCCGAAGGGCATGTCGCTGGTTGTCGCGGCCGCCGAGCACGCCGGGATCGAGATCCCCGTCTTCTGCTACGAGCCGCGCCTCGGCCCGCCGATCGGCGCCTGCCGCATGTGCCTCGTCGAGCTCGAGGGCGCACCGAAGCTCCAGGCCGCCTGCACCCTGACGTGCAACGACGGCATGGTCGTCAAGACCGCCGGCACCTCCGAGCAGGCGAAGGAGGCGCAGGACGCGGTCCTCGAGTTCATGCTCCTCAACCACCCGCTCGACTGCCCCGTCTGCGACAAGGGCGGCGAGTGCCCGCTGCAGGACCTGACGTTCAAGTACGGCCCCGGCAGCTCGCGCATGACGCTGCCGAAGCGCACGTACGAGAAGCCGCTGCCGATCTCGCCCGCGATCGTGCTCGACCGCGAGCGCTGCATCCTCTGCTACCGCTGCACCCGCTTCTCGAGCGACGTCGCCGAAGACGGCGAGCTGGTGGCGCGCGAGCGCGGCGCCACGAGCGTGATCGCGACGTTCGACGAGCGCCCGTACGAGGGCTCGTTCTCCGGCAACGTCACTGAGCTCTGCCCGGTCGGCGCGCTGCTGCCGACCGCCTACCGCTTCAAGGCGCGCCCGTGGGAGATCGTCAACGTCCCCACGGTCTGCACCGGCTGCGCGACGGGCTGCAACACCTGGTCGACGCTGCGCGAGAACAAGGTCGAGCGCATCCTGTCGCGCAACAACCCGGGCGTCGACGACGGCTGGCTGTGCGACAAGGGCCGCTTCGCGCGCTACGAGCCGCGTGACGAGCGCATCGCGACGCCGCTGGTGCGCGAGCTCGCGGGCCTCGAGCCCGCCGCCTGGGACGACGCCCTGCGCGCCGCCGCCCAGCGCCTGCGCCACCAGTCGGCCGCGGTCGGCGAGGGCGCCATCGCGATCGTCACCGGTGGCAACCTGACGAACGAGGAGGCCGCTGGCTGGGCCGCCATCGCCGCCGACCTCGGCGCCCGCACGGCCTCCGCGCCGATCGCCGCTGCGGCGGAGTGGGAGCGCGTCGACGCCTACCTGGCGCCGCTCGCCGCGATCGACACCGCCGACGCCGTCGTCGTGATCGGCGATCAGGAGCCGGCCGACCGCGCCGGCACCGTCGACCTCCGCATCCGCAAGGCCCGCCGTGCCGGTGCCCACCTGGCGATCGTCGGCCCCGGCGGCACGAGCCTCGAGTCCGACGCCAAGAGCTTCGTCCGCACGCACGCCGGCGCCGGCTCGGCGATGCTCGCGGCGCTCACCGCCGCCGTCATCGAGGCCGGTGGCGCGAACGTGCGCACCGACGCCTAGGCCGCCGGCTCCGTCGACACGCTGGTCCAGCTGGCCGGTGCGGACATCGCCCAGGTCCGCGAGCTCGCCGGCGCCCTCGTCGCCGCGCAGCGCCCGGTCCTGCTGGTCACCGACCCCGTCGCCGTCGCCGAGATCGAGGCGCTCGCGTGGGTGCTCGGCCTGGACCGCACCGAGGGTGGCGTCGTGCCGCTGCCGGTCGGTGCCAACGAGCGCGGCGAGCGTGCCGTCGGCCTGGTCGGCGGCTGGGACCAGATTCTGCCCGCGCTCGAGTCCGGCGAGATCACCGCGATCGTCTTCGTCGGCGCCGACCCCGTCATGGAGAGCGCCGACAGCGAGCGCTGGCAGATGGCGCTCGCGCAGACCGAGCTCGTCATGTCCGTCGCGCCGTTCACCAACGGCGTCACGTCGCAGTCGCAGCTCGTGCTGCCGCTCGACGTCGACCACGAGCGCGACGGCACGATCACGAACCTGGAGGGCCGCATCCAGCGCGTCCGCCCGTCGCTCGCGCCTGCGTCCGGCATCCCGCTGATCGAGTGGACGAGCCGCCTGGCCGGGTTCCTCTCGGTCACGACCCACGGGAACCCGGGCAAGGCGTTCGACCAGCTCGCCGCCACGCGTGCGGCCTTCGCCGGCCTGTCGTGGAAGGAGCTCGGCGAGCAGGCCCAGCTCCACGTCACGCGCCCCGCCGCGACCGCGCCCGAGGGCGTGCCCGCGCCGACCGCGCCCGCCGGGGCAGCCGAGGGCAAGCTGCGGCTGATCGCGCCACGCCCGTTGATGAGCGGCGCCGCCGTCTCGCGCACCGCCTCGCTCGCGCACCAGCGCGCCGCGTGGGTGATGGTCAGCCACGCCGACGCGCAGCAGCACGCGATCAAGCGCGGCGATCAGATCAGCGTCCGGCACGCCGCCGGCGAGCACACCGGCGAGGCACGCATCTCGCGCCGCCTCCTGCCGGGCACCGTCCGCATCAACTGGAGCGGTGCCGCCGGCACCGGCACCTCCGCGACGGTGGGGGCGAAGTAGCGGCATGGTCGACGGCGTCCTCGCAACGATCATCAAGTCCTTCCTGCTGATCAACATCCTGATGGCGTTCTTCGCCTTCATGACGTGGGTCGAGCGCAAGCTGATCGGCCGCTTCCAGGCGCGCTACGGCCCGAACCGCGTGGGCCCGTACGGCCTCCTGCAGCCGATCGCCGACCTCGGCAAGATGCTGCAGAAGGAGAACATGATCCCGGCCGGCGCCCGCCCGAAGCTGTACCTCTTCGCCCCGTGGATCGCGATGGCGTGCGCGCTCGGCGCGTTCGGCCTGATGCCGTTCGGCAACGTCGCCACGATCCCCGGCATCGATTACTCGTTCCACCTCTACATCGCGAACACGAGCGTCTCGCTGCTCGTCGTCGCCGCGATCGGCTCGCTCGGCTTCTACGGCCTGATGATCGGCGGCTGGGCGTCGTCCTCGAAGTACGCCCTGCTCGGCGGCATGCGCGCGATCGCGCAGCTCGTCTCGTACGAGGTGGCGTTCACCCTCGCCGTGATCGGCGTGATCATCCAGGCGCAGTCGCTGTCGTTCGTGACGATCGCGAACGCGCAGGACAACCTCTGGTACTTCATCCCGCAGATCCTCGGCTTCCTCGTCTTCTTCGTCGCCGCGGTTGCCGAGTCGAACCGCCCGCCGTTCGACCTCACCGAGGCCGACGGCGAGGTCGTCGCCGGCTACCACACGGAGTACGGCGGCATGCGGTACGCGATGTTCGCCGCGGCCGAGTTCGTCAACGCGATCACGCTGTCGGCGCTCGGCGCGGTGCTCTTCTTCGGCGGCCCGAGCGGCCCCGTGCTACCTGGACCGCTGTGGATGCTGATCAAGATCGGCGCCTTCCTGTTCGTCCTGATCTGGATCCGTGCCACGCTGCCGCGCGTGCGCTTCGATCAGCTGATGAAGCTGGGCTGGAAGGTCCTGCTGCCCCTGGCCACCCTCAACCTGCTGATCACCGCAGCAGTCGTGGCGTACCGCTAGGAGACTGAGGATGCTTGATTCCGTCAAGGGCTTCTCGACCACGTTCCGGCACCTGTTCCACAAGCCGGTCACGCAGCAGTACCCCGAGTACAAGCGCCCGGTCTACCCGCGCTTCCGCGGACGGCACCAGCTGCACCGCCACGACAACGGCCTGGAGAAGTGCGTCGGCTGCTCGCTCTGCGCAGCCGCCTGCCCGTCCGACTGCATCCGCGTCGTCCCGGCCGAGAACACGCCGGACAATCGCGTCTCCGCCGGTGAGCGCCACGCGCGCATCTACGAGATCAACATGGCGCGCTGCATCTTCTGCGGCTACTGCGAGCTGGCCTGCCCGTTCGATGCCATCACGCTCGGCAACGACTTCGAGCTGTCGGAGATCTCCCGCGAGGCGCTCGTGTACACCAAGAGCATGCTGCTCGAGAAGCCCGCGCTGCGCACGCCGTCCGAGGCGATCGACCCGTACGACGTGCCCGCCCAGGGCGAGGAGCACGTGCTCGGCATGTACGACGTCGTCACGGCGACAGATCCAGAGGGGCCGCAGGCCTAGTGGATATCGCCGTCTTCTTCCTCGCCGCGGCTGCGGCCATCGCCTCGGCCGTCGCGGTCGTCGCGCAGAAGAACCCGTTCGTGTCGGCGCTCGCGCTGCTCGGCAACCTCGT
>JBPCSK010000353.1:0-4480 GCA_051007275.1 Gaiellales bacterium
CCTCCTGGCCGACGAGGCGCTCGTGCAGGCGCTCCTCGAGGTGGACGAGCTTCTGCATCTCGCCCTCCATCAGGCGGCTGACGGGGATGCCGGTCCACGCGCCGACGACCTCGGCGATGTCCTCCTCGTCGACATCCTCCTTGAGGACGGAGCCGTGCTTCTGCACCTCGTCGAGCGCGGCCGTCTCGGCAGCGAGCTCGGCCTCGTAGGCCGGCAGGTCACCGTACGTGAGCTTGGCGGCGCGCTGGAGGTCGGCGTCGCGCTCGGCGCGCTCCGCCTCGGTCTTGACGTCCTCGATCATGCCCTTGAGGCGACGGATCGCATCGATGTGGCGCTTCTCGAGCTCCCACTTCTCGCGGATCACGCCGGCCTCGGCGGTGAGCGTCTCGAGCTCGTTGGCGAGCGCCTCGCGGCGTTCGGCCGACAGGGCGTCGCTCTCCTTGGCGAGCGCGGCGTCCTCGATCTCGATGCGCATGATGCGACGCTCGATCTCGTCGAGCTCCGTCGGGCGCGAGTCGATCTCGATGCGCAGGCGGCTGGCCGCCTCGTCAATCAGGTCGATCGCCTTGTCGGGCAGGAAGCGGTCTGCGATGTAGCGATCCGACAGCATCGCGGCGGCGATGATCGCGCTGTCCTGGATGCGCACGCCGTGGTGCACCTCGTAGCGCTCCTTGAGCCCGCGCAGGATGCCGATCGCGTCCTCGACGCTCGGCTCGCCGACGAACACGGGCTGGAAGCGGCGCGCGAGCGCGGCGTCCTTCTCCACGTGCTTCCGGTACTCGTCGAGCGTCGTGGCGCCGATCGCGCGAAGCTCGCCGCGGGCGAGCATCGGCTTGAGCAGGTTGGCCGCGTCGACCGCGCCCTCTGCCGCACCGGCTCCGATGATGGTGTGGAGCTCATCGATGAAGAGGACGACCTGCCCCTCGGAGGCGGTGACCTCACCGAGCAGCGCCTTCAGCCGCTCCTCGAACTCGCCGCGGAACTTGGCGCCGGCGAGCAGCGCGCCCATGTCGAGCGCATAGATGCGCCGGCCGCGCAGGCTCTCCGGCACGTCGCCGGCGACGATGCGCTGGGCGAGGCCTTCGGCGATCGCGGTCTTGCCGACGCCCGGATCGCCGATCAGGACGGGGTTGTTCTTGGTGCGGCGCGACAGCACCTGCACGACGCGACGGATCTCGTCGTCGCGGCCGATCACGGGGTCGACCTTGCCGGCCTCGGCGGCGGCGGTCAGGTCGCGCGCGTACTTCTCGAGCGCGCCGTACAGGTCCTCGGCGTTCGGGTCCGTGACGCGCTTGCCGCCACGCACGTTCTTGAGCGCCTCGAGCAGCGCCTTCTTGGTGACGTTCTCGCGCCGCAGGACGTCCTTGGCCGGGCCGGAGTGCTCCGCCAGGCTGATCAGGACGTGCTCGGACGCGACGTAGTCGTCACCCATCTCCTGCGACTCGGCGAGCGCGCGGTCGAGCGTCTCGCGCAGGGCGAGCGAGGCCTGCGGCGCGGTCGCTGCGCCCTGCATGCTCGGCAGCTTGGCGAGGGCGTCGTCGGTGTCACGACGGAGCGCCTCGGTGTCGGCGCCGACGCCTCGCAGGAGCGTCTCGGCGACGGAGCTCTGCTCGGCCAGCAGGCCGGCGAGCAGGTGGAGTGGAGTCAGTTCGGGGTTGCCCGTGATGCGGGCCCGTTCGGCGGCGGTGGCGAGCGCCTCCTGCGCCTTCACGGTGAGCTTGGTGGGATCCATGATGGTTCTCTTCTGATGGGGGTGATGGGGATGTGGAACAACGGCTAGTGGAGCCGGCGGCGGCGGATGACGATCTCCGCGCCGGGCGGCGCCTGGTACGGCACGATCTCGTGCTTGTACGAGCGGTGGACGTTCTCGACCTCGGCCTGCATGACGCGCGCAGCCTCATCGAGGGCGGCGCCGAGATCCTCGATCTGGCGCTCGAGCTGAGCGACGCGATCCTCGAGGCGCAGCACGTGCTCGACGCCCTGCAGCGACAGGCCGAGCCCCGACGCGAGCTCGGTGATGCGGCGCAGGCGCGCCAGCTCGGCGTCGGAGTAGAGGCGCGTGCCGCCCGAGGTGCGGCGGGGTCGCACGAGCCCGCGGGTCTCGTACAGCCGCAGCGTCTGCGGGTGCATCCCGACGAGCTCGGCGGCGACGCCGATCATGTACTTGGGGGTGTGCTCGTTCATGCGAACAGCTCCGCCCGGGGATCGTTGCCGCCGTCGAGCGCGGCGAACTTCTCGAGCGCCTCCGTCTGCTGGGTGGACAGCGAGTCGGGGACGATCAGCTTGAGGCGCACGAGCAGCGAGCCGGCCTCGCCCTGCTCGGACGGCGAGCCCATGCCACGCACGCGCAGCATCTTGCCGTCGGTCGAGCCGGCCGGGACCTTCACGCGAACCTTGTCGCCGAGCGGCGTGGGCACGTCGATCTCGGCACCGAGCGCGGCCTCGGGGAACGTCACGGGCACGTCGATGATGACGTCCTTGCCGCGGCGCTGGAAGCGCTCCGACGGCAGCACCTGCACGACGACCCAGAGGTCGCCGGGCGCGCCACCGTGCTCGCCGTCAAGGCCCTTGCCGCGGACGCGGATGCGGGCCCCGTCGCTGATCCCGGCGGGGATCTTGACGGTGTAGCGCTTGGTGCGGCGCGTCTTGCCCGTGCCGCGACAGGTGGTGCACGGCGTCTCGACGATCGCGCCCTGCCCGCCGCAGCGGAAGCACGGCTCACTGATCGCGAAGAAGCCCTGGTTGACCTGGCGCTCACCCGAGCCGCCGCAGTCGGGGCAGGTGGAGCGGGAGGTGCCAGGTGCGGCGCCGGTGCCGCTGCAGTCGGCGCAGTTGACGTCCTTGTCGACGGGCACAGTCACGCGCGCGCCGCGGAGCGCGTCGTCGAACGACAGCGTCACGCGCGTCTCGAGATCCACGCCGCGGCGCGGCTGCGGGCGGCCGCGACCGCCGCCTCCCCCACCGCGTCGGCGTCCGAAGAGGTCACCGAAGAGGTCGGAGATGTCGAAGCCGCGCTCCTGCGCGAAGTCGCTGAACGCGCTGGGGTCGAACCCGCCCTGCGCGCCCATGCCGCCGGACGCGCCGAACTGGTCGTAGGCCTTGCGCTTATCGGCGTCCGACAGCGTGTCGTACGCCGCGGAGATCTCCTTGAAGCGCTCCTCGGCCTTCGGATCGTCCGGATTCGCGTCGGGATGGTGCTTGCGGGCGAGCTTGCGGTACGCCTTCTTGATCTCGTCGTCGCTGGCGGTGCGGCTGACGCCGAGCACGTCGTAGAGGTCACGCATGGGTGAACACCTCCTGCACGAGCGCGGCCGGATCGACCGGGGAGACGACGACGCTGCGGCCGCCGACGGTGATCAGCGAGGTGCGCTTGACATCGGTGACGAACGCACGGGCCCAGCCGCCCGCGGCGATGCGGAAGCGACCGCGATAGCCGTAGACGCCGCCGGAGCCGAGCCGCAGGCCGAGCGTGGCCTTGCCGGCGTAGCGCTCGATGCTGCCCGGAATGCGCGTCGTCCCGATGCGGCGCTCGATCACGAGGCCGTCGCGCTCGACGCGGTAGCGCATGGGCTGCGTGTAGCGCAGCCACAGCGCGAGGCCGCCGAGCGCGAGGGCGACGACGAGCATCACGACCGCCTGCAGGCCATCGCCACGCGAGGCGCCCACGCCGCTGCCGACCCAGGCCATCGCGACGACGCCCCAGAAGACGACCGTGACGAACGTCTCGGAGCCGCCCAGCGGGGCGGCCTCGAAGGTGGCGGGCGACTCGCTCAGGACGCACCTCCGGCGACGACCACGCGGGCTGGGCGCAGGACGCGATCGCCCAGCAGGAAGCCCTTCTGGATCACCTCGAGCACCGTGCCCTCCGGCGCGTCGGCCGGCTGGGACAGCAGCGCCTCATGGCGGTGCGGGTCGAAGAGGTCGCCCTTCGGGTCGAGCTCGGTGACGCCCTCACGCTCGAGCAGCGTCCACAACGCGCGGTGGACGAGCGCGACGCCATCGGCGATCGCCTCCTTCTCCGCCGTCTCGAAGGCAGACAGCGCCCGCTCGAGGTCGTCGAAGACGGGCAGCAGATCGCTCAGCAGGCGCTCCGCTGCGCGCAGGCGCAGCTCCTCGTGCTCGCGCGCCATGCGCTTCTTGTAGTTGTCGAACTCGGCGGCGAGCCGGCGCAGCTGGTCGAGGTGCTCGTCGCGCTCGCGCTCGGCGCGCGCGACCGGGTCGAGCTCCTCGTCCGTCGCGGCGACGATCTCGCCGTCGAGGGAGGTCGGCTCCTCCCCGCCGTCGGCGGGGAGGGCCTGCTCCTGACGGTCGTGCTCGCTCACGAGCGTGCCGTCGCGTCCGGATCGACGACCTCGGCGTCCTCGATGATCACCTCATCGGACTCATCGTCGGCCGAGGCGGAGGCGCCGTCGCCCGCGGGAGCGGACTGCTGCGCCTCCTTGTAGACCTGCTCGGCCAGCGTGTACGAGGCCTCCTGCAG
>JBPCSK010000354.1:0-2390 GCA_051007275.1 Gaiellales bacterium
CGCACGTCGTAGGTATAGGAGCGGCTCTTGGCGGAGAAGCGCGCGCTGAAGTCCTCGTCGACATCCTCGGCGCCCAGCACCGCGACGTCTGCGGGCAGCAGGTCGTTCATCGCCCGCTGCAGCGATGTGGTCGGCGGACCGCCCTCGCGCCTGATGCTCACGACCTGCCCGGTGGCGTGGACGCCGGCGTCGGTGCGACCGGCGACGACGAGGTCGGCGCGCGTGTCGTGCAGGGCGTCGATCGCCCTCAGCATCTCGCCCTCGACGGTGCGCGCTCCGGGCTGGAAGGCCCAGCCGTTGAACGCCGTGCCGTCGTAGGCGACGAGCAGCCGGGTATTCACCACGAGCGAGGATCGATGCGGTCGAGCAGCTGCGGCCGACCACCGCCCCGCGCGACGATGATCACGCAGCCGACCGCGAGCAGCGCGGCACCGTACAGCGGCAGGCCGCCCGCCACGCGCCCGGCGGTGGCAATGATCACCAGCAGGACGATCAGCAGCCCCAGCGCGCAGATGCGGCTGGCGAGACCGAGCACGAGCCCGAGACCGAACACCAGCAGGAGCGCCGTCCCGAGCCAGACCATGATGGACGGCGCGGGCAGGGACCAGTCGGCGGCGTGGCGCACGATCGCCGCGTGTCCGCGGGCGTCGAGAACGGCGACGGCCACGGCAGCGAGACCCGTCAGGACCCGGACGAGCAGGAGCAGCGCGGCGAAGCGACCGACCGCCGGCATGTTCTGGCCGGGCATCCCGTGGTCGATCAGGCTCGAACCGCCGGCAGGCACGCTCATCGACTGCGCCTAGGCGTCGGCTGGGCCGGCGTCGATCTGCGTGCCCGTGATGACCGTGCGCAGCTGCGCTTCGATGTCGTCGTAGATCGCCGAGGGCACGGTGCAGATGATGGCGTACCCATCCCCGTCCACCGTGGTCAGACCGACCATCTGGCGCAGACGCAGGCCCGCTGCCTCCCACTCGACGACGCGCAGGTGCGCGGGCGAGCCGGAGATCTCGATGTGCTCGATGTCCTTCTTCTCCTGGACCGGCACCTGATCCGCGAGCTTCTGGACCCAGCCGCTGGAGAAGCCGCCGAGCCCCATGTTGTCGCAGAGCGCCTCACGCGTGACGACGACGTTCGGCTGCGCCCCCTCTGTGGCCGGACCGACGATGGTGAGCACGGTGCGATCCTCCCAGCCGGGAATGCGCGGAATCGTGACCCGCCCCGCCGAGATGCGGTCGCTCTCGCTCATCGAACGCGTGGTGCTCAGTCGACCCACTCGAGGATCGCCATCTCGGCGTTGTCCCCGGAGCGCGGGCCGAGCTTGACGATCCGCGTGTAGCCACCCTGACGCTCGCTGAAGCGCGGCGCGATGTCCGCGAACAGCGCGTGCACGACGTCGCCGCTGCGGAGGTACGCCTTCGCCTGACGGCGAGCGTGCAGGTCGCCGCGCTTGCCGAGCGTGACCATCTTCTCGGCGATCGGGCGAACCTCCTTGGCCTTGGCCAGCGTGGTCGTGATGCGACCATGCTCGACCAGCGAACCGGTCAGGTTCGAGTAGAGCGCCTTGCGATGGGCCGAGTCCCGACCCAGGGTGCGTCCCTTGCGCTGGTGCCGCATGTCTAGCCCTCGTCCCCGCGGAGGCGCAGGCCATGGGCGCCGAGGGCGGCGCGGATCTCGTCGATCGACTTGCGCCCGAAGTTCGGGATCGCAGCCAGATCGCGGTCCGACTTGGCGACGAGGTCGCCGACCGTCTCGATGCCGACGCGCTTGAGGCAGTTGTACGAGCGAACGCCCAGCTCGAGCTCCTCGATGAGGATGTGCTCCATGCCATTCGTCGGGGCGACGTCGAACTCCGGCACCGCGCGCTCGAGGCTGCGAGCCAGCTCGGCCGTGTCCATGTTGGCGAAGATGTTGAGCTGGCGGATCAGGATCTCCGCGGCGGCCGTGACGGCCTCCTTGGGATCGAGCGCGCCGTTCGTCTTCACGTGCAGCGTGAGCTTGTCGAAGTCCGTGTCGGAGCCGACGCGGGCCGGCTCGACCGTGTAGGTCACGCGGCGGACGGGCGAGAAGATCGAGTCGACCGGAATCACGCCGATCGTGGACTCGAAGTCCTTGTTCTCGCTGGCCGGCACGTAGCCGCGGCCGCGACCGATGGTCAGCGACATCTCCAGCTTCGACTTGGCGGCGAGGTTGCAGATCACGAGGTCCTTGTTGAGGATCTCGACAGGACCGGCGACGGCGATGTCGGCAGCGGTGACGACACCGGGACCGGACTTGACGATGTCGGCCTCGATCTCGGGCGCATCGCCCTCGATCTGCAGGATCAGGCCCTTCAGGTTCAGGATGATGTCCGTGACGTCCTCGCGGACGCCGGGCACCGTCGTGAACTCATG
>JBPCSK010000355.1:0-1091 GCA_051007275.1 Gaiellales bacterium
ACGTGGCGCTGCGCGAGCGCGCTCGTGATCAGGGCCTGAGCCTCTCCGAGCACGGCTTCGCTCCGATCGACGGCGGTGAGCCCGAGCCGTGTGCGAAGGAGGCCGACGTCTACGAGCGCCTCGGGCTGGCGTGGATTCCCCCGGAACTGCGCGAGAATCAGGGCGAGCTCGAGGCCGCGGCCGACGGCACGCTGCCGAAGCTCGTGGAGCTGAAGGACATCAAGGGCGATCTGCACGGGCACTCGGATGCCTCGGATGGCAAGGCGACGCCGACGGAGATGGCGCAGGCCGCGATGGAACGCGGGCTCACCTACTACGCGGTGACGGATCACTCGAAGGCGGTCGGCATGGGCATCGGCCTCGATCCGGCCGAGACGCTCGCCAATGCCAAGCGCGTGCAGAAGGCGGCGAAAGGCCTGGAGGCGAAGGGCTTCCACCTGCTGACGGGCATCGAGGTCGACATCCTTCCGGGCGGAGTGCTCGATCTGCCCGACGAGGTGCTGGCAGAGCTCGACTGGGTCGTCGCGTCGGCCCACGGCGTGCGCGGGCAGAACCGCGAGCAGCTCACTGCCAGCATGATCGCCGCCATCGAGCATCCGCACGTCGACGTGATCGCCCATCCGACGGGCCGCCTGCTCGATGGGCGCGACCCGTACGACGTCGACGTCGAGGCCCTGATCGCCGCGTGCGCCCGCACCGGCACGTTCCTTGAGATCAACGCGAACCCGAAGCGTCTCGACCTCCGCCCCGAGCACGCGCGCGCCGCGATCAACGCGGGCGTCAAGCTCTGCATCTCGAGCGACGCGCATCGCCCCGACGGCCTCGACGTCCTCCGCTACGGCATCGACACGGCCCGCCGCGGCTGGGCCACCAAGGCCGACATCGTCAACACGCGCACCTGGCCGCAGATCCGCAAGCTCCGCAAGCGCGGCTAGCCTCCTGGGCGCCGATCAACTTCCGATTGGGGTCAGACCCCAAACGGAAGTTGATCACCGGCGGATGCCACGTTGCTTTGGGATCAACTTTGCTTTGGGGTCAGGCACCAATGCAAAGTTGATCGCCTCCGGGGCGCGTTGACAGGTGCCTCAGAC